>NZ_JADBTX010000120.1:0-22526 GCF_020245945.1 Microcystis sp. M015S2 | reverse complement strand
GTAATTCTTGGGCTGCCCATTTCTCCATTTTTTTGCTTACCTCCACCTTGATTCCTTCTTTCAAAACTATACCTATCAATCGTTTCCCCTTTTTTTAAGTTTCTTCTCTTTTTGTTAAGAAAGCTCCGACTAATGGATAGCACTAAAGGGCGGGGCTTGTACCCAAATTTTCGGTCAGCGTTTTTAGCTGTCTTGACCTATAGCATAGCTAGACTGTCACCGGTGAAGGCGATTTTATCGGCGCAGCAGTTGTTTAACAGTGCAAATGAACTCAATCGGTTCAAAAGGTTTGACAATGTAGGCATCGGCTCCGATTTTCATGCCCCAATAGCGATCAAAGACTTCCGCTTTCAAGGAACAAATGATCACGGGGATATTTTTGGTTTTGGGATCCGACTTGAGACGACGACATACCTCATAACCATTGATGCGGGGCATGACGATATCGAGGACGACGAGATCGGGATTGGCTCTCTGAATATGTTCGAGGGCCTCCACCCCATCTTTGGCGATCGTGACCTTAATGCCGCTATTGCGGAGTAGATCACAGATCAGTTCCCGTTGCGCTTGGCTGTCTTCTACCAGCAATATTTCTCTCATAACTCCCTACCTAGCTAGGCCGCCAAGAATAACAATGGAAAAAGATGCGCGATAATAGTTCCCGTTGACCCGATGCTCCGAAATTGCTCCCATTTTTTGCCTCCAACGCACTCTGAAATTTATCAGGGGGTTTCCTTCTCAACAAGGACTTGATTGACCCCTTCGGGTTTTACCCCTATATTTCCCAATTCCACTGTTAAAAACGACTAGCCAAGAGATTTTTTTTCGGGTTTGGGGTTTAGTGTCAGGTTTTAGGATGTTGGGGTTTTAGGGTTTTAGTTGACATTCCCCTATCCTGCCATTACGCTAATTCCCCCATTCCTCTATTCCCCTCAACGTATTTTTCCAACAGCAGTCATAACTCATTTTCGCTGAAAGGTTTGCTTAAATAATCGGTTGCCCCCACCATTTTGGACTCTCTTGGGTTTGGTGGGTAAAATGTATTCTAAGATACATTCCTGCCAGCGAGCGAGTGGGGCGCATCTCACATTTGCAGGAATACCGACAATCAGCAATTATCAGTGACTCTTAGATGACTACAAATGTATCAGCAGCTGTCTGTAAGCATCCCACCGAAAAGCTAATGCGCTCCGGGGTTTGGGGGCGGCACTTCGACACATTTCCACACATTTCGACAGGCTCAATGCAAAGGCTCAATGTAAAAGCTCAGTGGCCGCGCCACGCCCCCAACGGGTTGGTTTGGGGGTAGAACCCCCCAAAAGCTGGGATTGAGTGATAAAATCGGAAGTAATACTGGATTTTAGCCGAGAGTTTCCCCGTAAAAATCCCAATTGGTAGATTTACAAAAATGAGATGCACCCAGCGAGTAGCGAGTGGAACGAACCACAAAGACACAAAGGACACAAAGATTGAGCGCTCCTATATAACTTAAACTGATCACACAAAGAATAAGAGAACCCATTTTGGCTTTTACCCTTGCCAGCAGCCCCCCCTTGACCGGTTAAACCGTCGAGTTTTGGTAGGGCGATATCCCAGAGAATGAGAGCAGGTTCGATCACTATAGCCTGAGCGAGAGCTTCTAATGGAAAAGACCACAGGAATAGTTAGAATTTTCTAAAATACTCTCGACTTTTTCACCAATACTGAGATCGTCATCAATAGTTCTCCTGTTCTTTGTCCTAATTCAATCAATTGTAAAAGACTGGGAAGGTCAATCTCATTGAAACTTCCTTGCATAATTTCTCGGAATCTCCCCCACTAGACGCTATTTCTTTTAGTCTAGAAGAACCGATAGCAGTTATCTTAATGTTGAGGTACGAAGTCTCTGGTTTTAGGTGTTCGTCTGGGGATGATGCCAAATCTCGTCATACTTCATCTTTAGGAGAAACGCTGTCTTCCTTCCTCTTGTCACTAATAATAAATCTGATAAGCTAATTATGTAAGATATTTTTCAGTAAGCTTTACTGCATTTAAACTAGCCTTTGAAATTTTCAGTACAAAAGGTCTAGCTTTCTCTCCTTGCCTCTCGCTCTCACGCCGTCTTAACCGATCATTTAGATGTGTGGTCAGCTTATGCAAACTGCAGCCAGAGGTAAAAGGGGTCAGAAAACATCAGCCGATTTATGAGATTGAATGCCGAATTTTTTGAGACTAGGTCAGTAAATTGTTGCTGAAAAATCTTCAAAAATTTAAAATTTTCCAGTGGGTAAGAGAAAAAATTGAGGACAAATGTATGTCTCAAAAAGAAAAACTCGCATGATAGAAATTAAAAATTTTTTGGCAGCCGATGGGTACACTGAAACTATAGACAGGCCGCTCCTAACCTCGATCGCCAACTCTCTCTAAAACCGATTACAAAAACTTTCATCACAGAGGAAGACTACTCGTGCTATACCTTGCAGAATTAAAAAAACAGACTAGAGGTTTTATGAGCGGTTACAAAACCGAATTGAAACTATTGGCCTGTCAGCATAAAGATCAGACGTGGAGTGCCATAGCGGGGAATGATATCTTAACCTACGACGAAACTAACTCCATAGGAGAAGGTGCGCTTCTCTTGGTGAATTTGAGCGATAATCGTCAACTGCAAGGAAACCCGGAATTAGCGGGAGCAGAGATGGTGCGGCAACTGCAAAAGATTTCCCGTTTGATCGAGCGCAATAAGGAAGATCAAGAGAAAATCGATCAGTGGAAAAAATCCCTCACCTATCAAAGCGAGATTCTCAACCGCCAGAAAATGGAAATGGAGGCAAGAATTGAGCAAATTGAGCGAATAGAAGCAGAATTCGATTATTTAGAGGGCAAAAGACAAGAACTGGAAAACCTAAAACAACAATTACAGGAGCAACAGCGACACCTGGAAGAAGAACAAATAAATTTCAACTCCTCCCCCAATCTTTCCCCAGAACAACAACAATTTATTCGCTCTCTAGCGGAGAGTTTAGCTAATAATCACGACCTGGGCAATTCTCCCTCACAAATTTTCTATTCAACTCTTGAATCTGTGCAGGGACAACAGACAATTTTAAATAGTTGTTGGCACAGTTTAGAGGAGCAGAAAAAAGCTGTAGAAAATCGTCAGGTCGCCAACGAACAAATGCTTAATCATCTCGAACAAAGAGCCAGGGAATTACAGATAAGTCGTACTGCTTTGGAAACAACAAAAATACAACTACAAATACAAGAAACTGTTCTGAGTCAAAAACAGGAATTATTCGAGCGCCTTAACCTCACCCTACAAACCACTGATTCTACTCGACAAATGCTTCTTCGTCTCGCCCAAGCAGAAGACCTAGATTTTGATGGTAAAATCGATATAGAAGCTCTTGAAAAAATGCCTTTAGAAGAATTGGAGAGCTTAGTTAACAATTTACAAACAGACCTCAATCGCTTGGAAATTTTTGTCAACGACCAAGAGGAAGAATTAACTCTCCAATCTCAAACCGTGGAAGAATTAGAGGCAAGAATGACCACAATAGATGAATCCCAGCGAGCTAATTTAGAAGAAGAATTAGCCGAGGAACATGAGAGAAAAGGAATGCTGGCGGAAACTTTGGTCGGACAAAGACGTAATCTTCGGGAAAGGCAAGCTATTCGCTCTCAACACCTGAAAATTCTGCAACGCAGACAGGGAATTTTATCCCCAGAAGATGCCCAAAAATGTAGCTTTGAACCAGTGTTAATTCTCCTGGAGGATAGTTATCAAAATAATCTCCAAGAAAGTCAACGTTTAGCAGCAGAAATCAAGCGACTACAAGAGGATTTACAAAAATACAGAGATACTATTGACGAGCAATGGTCGGATTTAGAGCAAAAAACTCGTGAATTTGAAGAACAGGAGCGACAATGGCGCGATGCTAATCTGGTATTAGTGCGTTTAAAAACTCAGATACAACAGTACGAAACTTTCCTGCAACCCGTGCAGGATCATCTCGATCAAATCCGTCAAAAACTAGAAACTATCTCCCAGTGGTTGATACCTATGGAATCTAATGGTATTGCCTATCATTACGCTATTAACAGTTAGGCTTAATTAGGGTTCCTGAACAAATAATACAGGGTAATTCAGAAAAAGATTTCGCCCTTCTTGCCGATAACTTTTATAGCTTTTTATCTATGAATAAAATAATTTAGATCAATTTAACTCTAGGTTAGATGTGGTATAGACTAGGATTAGTAATTTATACTCAGATAGCTATGAGACAATCCGATCGAGAAATAATCATTTTAGCGGCTGTGGCCTCCCTCTTAGCGGTGGTGGCGGAAGTGGCGATCGCTTTTTAGATAAAAAAAACTGATTCATGGGGTTAAAATCCAGCAAAATTGGCAATCAATGCCAAGGAAAGATATCGATAGAATGCTTGTAACAGTGGCGGCAATTGCGATCGCCTCGATCAGGGAAATTAAAGCATGAGTGTTAGTGTAACGGGTCGGGTAAAAAGAATCGAAATAGGCACGGGAACTTGGGCATTAATTGCTGATAACGGTCCAACCTACGAATTAATGGAAGCACCCGCCGAATTAATCCAAACAAAGGCAAAAGTGATAGTTATAGGTCAAATTCGCTCAGATGTGATGACTCTGGCCATGATCGGGCCAGTTTTACAAGTGACCTCCTTTCAATCCCTGCTATGAAGCCGCAAAATACTGCTTAAAAACGGGTAAAATCGGCTTTTTAAGCCCGTAATCTCGAAAAATTGCCGTAATTATCCCTCACATATCCCAGAAAGAAAAATTGTCAAGAATACCCTAATGGTTGATTTTTTCGGGAATAATCTCGAAATTTTGAATAATCATACTACAATGGACAGCAACTTGGTCTTAGGAACATCGGCATAACCTAAACCGATCTGTCTGATTGGTTTAACTCGTAGTTACCTAAGTTGGCGTGAGGAGAGGACTGAATGAATTTGCGCGATAATGCTTTAACGATTCTGCAAGAAACGAGTCGAACTTTTTATATTCCCATAAGCCGTTTACCGGATCATCTGCTCGAGGCGGTAGCCTCAGCTTATCTCTGTATGAGGGCGATCGATGAAGTAGAAGACCATCCCGACCTAGATAACTTCAGTAAATCCCAGATATTAAGACAAATTAGCCTGAATTTACAAGCAGGTACTGAAAATTCCACCAAGGAGGACTTTGCTTTTGGCTTAGTCCATCGGGAGATTTTGCCGGAAGTAACCCTGAGAATTGGCGAATGGGCAATGTTAGCACCGGATTCGATCGCCCCCCGGGTCTGGGATGCCACGGCGGCCATGGCCGATCGCATGGCCTACTGGGCTGGGAATAACTGGGATATTCGCACAGAAATAGAATTAGATCAATATACCTTTAGTGTGGCTGGTGCCGTGGGTTTATTGCTGTCTGACCTCTGGAATTGGTACGACGGCACTCAAACTAATCGCAGTTATGCCATCGGTTTTGGTCGGGGTTTACAAGCGGTTAATATTGCCCGCAACCATGGCGAGGATCTGCGCCGAGGGGTAAGTTTTCTGCCCCAGGGTTGGACAATTAGTGATATTCATAATTATGCCCGTCGTAATCTGAAATTAGCCGATTATTACACTCAATCGCTGCCGCAAGGACCAGCACTTGATTTTTGTAAGATTCCCCTCGCTTTAGCCCATGGCACTCTCGAAGTCCTAGCTTTAGGCAAGGAAAAACTCAGCCGCAGCGATGTCATCGCTTTGGTACAACAAATTACCCGATAGAAGAAATCAAAATTAAAATTGCCCACGATCGCTCTTCCAAAGTCAGGAATCACAAGCGTGGGCAACAAACCGGTGGTGTTCAGTAACTTAGAACAAACCGAGAGTTAAAGATATATCGATGGGGAAAGTGGCACCAATACCTAACCAAATCGTGACCACAGTACCAAATAGGAAGATAGCGGTAGCGACGGGACGACGGAAAGGATTTTGGAATTTATTGACGCTTTCAATAAAAGGAACTAACATCAAGCCTAGGGGAACGCCGGCCATGCAGGCAATACCCAAGAGTTTGTTAGGAAGAATGCGGAGAATTTGGAAAACGGGATAAAGATACCACTCTGGCAGAATTTCTAAGGGAGTAGCGAAAGGATCGGCAGGTTCACCGATCATGGTGGGATCCATAATCGCTAAACCGGTGCAGAGTCCGATCGTACCAAAGATAACCACCGGGAAGACATAGAGTAGATCGTTAGGCCAAGCGGGTTCACCGTAGTAGTTGTGACCCATCCCTTTAGCCAACTTATCGCGCAGAGCGGGATCGCTGAGATCGGGCTTTTTTAATGTGGACATGGATAATGTCTCCTAAAAATGATTTCGGATCGACAGAGATACTTTTCTGAATTATAGAGGCCCAGAAATGCCTTGTTTACGGATCATCAAGAAATGTAGCAACATGAAGACCGCGATCGACCAGGGCAGGACAAAGGTGTGTAAGCTGTAGAAACGGGTTAAAGTTGCTTGACCGACGCTTTCGCTACCGCGCATCAGGGTGACGAGTTGATCGCCGACGACGGGAATAGCAGCAGGTACACCAGAAACGATTTTAACCGCCCAGTAACCCACCTGATCCCAGGGTAAGGAATAACCGGTGACACCGAAGGTAACGGTGATCACGGCCAGGACAACCCCAGTTACCCAGGTTAATTCGCGAGGTTTTTTGAAGCCACCGGTCAGATAGACGCGGAAAACGTGCAGGATCATCATTAAGACCATCATACTGGCAGACCAGCGATGGATAGAACGAATTAACCAGCCAAAGTTAACTTCGTTCATGATGTACTGTACGGAGGAGAGGGCCTCTGCTACAGTGGGTTTGTAGTAGAAGGTCATGGCGAAACCAGTGGCAAACTGGATCACGAAGCACACAAGGGTGATGCCACCCAGACAGTAGAAGATATTGACGTGAGGGGGAACGTATTTGGTGCTGATATCATCAGCGATCCCTTGAATTTCTAAGCGTTCCTCAAACCATTGATAGGCTTTAGAATCCGTTACTTGTTTGGTAAACATCGCGTAACCAGTAAGAAAAATGAAAGATTTAATGTGTGACCTTTAAAAAATGTAACACAGTTTTCAGGTCTAATTCTCGCTCCGGTCAGGTTTCTCCACCGGTGGGGATCAATCGGCGATCGCTAGACCCGAAAAACGGCTAACTTCCTAAAATTTCCCTTAAAATGTCTCCTAGACTACAAAAAATCGGGACAATTGTCCGACACTGGGAATAGGTAAGGTATGCAATGAGGTCAGTGTGCTATTAAATACCTACGATCCCGAAGGCTTCTACGACGAACTATTCTTAGATGATGGTCAACCTCGTCCCCACGCGTCCCCTTTAATCAAATGGTTGCAGAATCTGCCGCCCCGAGAACTTCAACAACACCGGGAAACCGCTCAGTCGGCCCTGTTTGAATTGGGGGTGACTTTCAATGTCTATAGCGACAATCAAGGGGTGGAAAAAATCTTTCCTTTTGATATTATTCCCCGAATTGTCGCAGCTGAGGACTGGGATTATTTAGAAAGAGGCCTGAAACAACGCATCAAAGCCCTCAATCTTTTTCTCTCCGATATCTACAATGATCAATTAATCATTAAAGATGGCATTATTCCCCCCGAATTAATCGCCTCGGCAACGGGATTTCTTAAACCCTGTGTGGGACTGAAACCCGCCGGAGGTATCTGGTGTCACATTACGGGAACCGATTTAGTCCGCGATAAAGATGGTCAGTGGTACGTTTTAGAGGATAATTTGCGGGTTCCTTCCGGTATTTCCTATGTCCTCGAAAATCGTCGGGTAATGAAAAGCACCTTCCCCGATATTTTCCAGACAATGAATGTTAAACCGGTGGATGATTATCCTTCCCATCTGTTGGAAACTCTCCTCAATTTAGCCCCAGCCCAATTACCTAATCCTACCGTGGTGGTTTTAACCCCCGGAACCTATAATTCTGCCTACTTTGAACATTCTTTTATCGCCCAACAAATGGGGGTAGAATTAGTGGAAGGGCGTGATTTAGTTGTCTTTGATGGTTATCTACAAATGAAAACCACCAAGGGATTAAGACGGGTAGATGTGGTATATCGTCGCCTCGATGATGACTTTTTAGATCCAGCGGTTTTTCGTCCCGATTCGATGTTAGGTGTACCCGGGTTATTAAAAGTTTTCCAGGAAGGTCGCGTCGCTTTAGCTAATGCCCCGGGTACGGGAGTCGCCGATGATAAGGTTATTTATGCTTTTGTCCCCGATATGATTCGTTATTATCTGGGAGA
Organism: Microcystis sp. M015S2; assembly: GCF_020245945.1. Classification (NCBI taxonomy): domain Bacteria; kingdom Bacillati; phylum Cyanobacteriota; class Cyanophyceae; order Chroococcales; family Microcystaceae; genus Microcystis; species Microcystis sp. M015S2. Next base: position 14,205 of record NZ_JADBTX010000120.1, on the reverse strand, counting down.
AGAAGCGATTTTAAATAACGTTCCTACCTATCTTTGTTGGCGAGAAAAGGACTTAGATTATGTCTTAAATAATCTCGATAAGTTAGTTGTGAAAGCCGCTAATGAGTCGGGAGGTTATGGGATGTTAGTCGGTTCTCAAGCTACCCCCGAACAAAGGGCAGAATTCGCCCCACGCATTGCTGCTAATCCCCGCAATTATATCGCTCAACCGGTGTTAAGTCTTTCTAGGGTTCCCACTTTAATTGACACGGAAGTTGAAGGTCGTCATGTGGATTTACGTCCCTATATTCTCCATCGTGGCGATGAAATTTATGTGCATCCCGGGGGGTTAACTCGCGTGGCTTTGAAAAAGGGTTCTTTAGTAGTTAATTCTTCTCAAGGTGGTGGCAGTAAAGACACTTGGGTTTTAACCAAGTAATCAAGACAATAATCAAAATTTTGCTGGGTTACGGCCAAAATTAAATCATGAGTCGAGTGCATAAATTATTTTCGCCCAATCCACCCTAACCTTTTCACTTTTTCCTGGTTAATTATGCTTAGTAGAGTTGCCGATTCAATTTATTGGTTAAATCGCTATATTGAACGGGCAGAAAATGTCGCCCGGTTTATGGATGTTAACCTTAATTTAATGTTAGATGTACCTACCAGTGTTTTGCAACAGTGGGAACCTTTGGTTTTAACCACGGGAGATTTAGAACAATTCAAGAAACGTTACGGCACAGCCACCGCAGAAAATGTGATCAATTTCTTGACATTTGACACGGAATATAGTAACTCAATTATCTCTTGTTTGCGCTGGGCCAGAGAAAATGCTCGGTCAGTTCGCGAGATTATTTCTTCGGAAATGTGGGAACAGGTTAATGGTTTTTTCTTGATGGTAAAAGACGCTTCCTCTTACCATCCTCAAACTACTTTACCGAACTTTTTTACCCAAGTTAAATTAGCTAGTCACCGTTTTGCGGGGGTGATGGATGCAACGATGACTCATAATGAAGGTTGGCATTTTGGCGTTATGGGAAGATTACAGGAACGCGCCGATAAAACCGCCAGAATTCTTGATGTTAAATACTATTATCTCTTGCCTTCCGCTCAATGGGTAGGAACTTCTCTAGACCAAATTCAATGGATTGCTTTACTGCGGTCGGTGAGTGCCTACGAAATGTATCGTAAATGTCAACGACGGATTACTCCTAGTGACGTGGCCGAATTTTTAATTCTTAATCGAGAATTTCCTCGTTCAATTCACTTTTGTCTGCGGGAATTAGACCACTGTTTGCATCAAGTTACAGGGACTCCTATAGGAACTTGGGGGAATTCGGTAGAAAGAAGTTTAGGGCGACTTTGTGCGGAAATGAGTTATCTAACTATCGAGGATATTATTGAAATGGGATTGCATGAATTCCTCGACCATATTCAAAAAAGAGTTAATGATGTGGGAATAAAAATGACAGAAACTTTCTTCGTTTTTAATCCTGAACTTGCCTCACCTCTGCCAGTAAATAACTTTCAATATCAATCCCAATTAACAACTTAATGCGTTATCACATTCGGCATCAAACTAACTATTTCTATAATCAACCCGTGATTTTATCACCCCATCTGCTGCGCTTGCGACCAAAATCCGATGGTGGGCAAACTTTGCGAGAGTTCACGCTCAAAATTAACCCAGAACCTTTAACGATAACTAATATTATCGACCTCGATGGCAATTCTTGTTTACAAATTTGGTTTAATCAACCGACGGAAGAATTATTGATTGATATGGTGAGTGAAGTGGAAACCCATGGGGTTAATCCTTTTCAGTATTTGTTGGAACCTTGGGCGACCTGTTTACCCTTTGATTATCCCATTTCCCTCCACAGCCAATTACAACCCTACAGACAATTTTATGGGTTAGCTAATGACCCTGATGTGGCAGCATTAGCCCAAGAAGTTATGCAGGAAACCGAGGGACAGGTGCTATCTTTCCTGTTTAATCTTAATGACAAAATTTACCGAAATTGTCAGCAAATTATTCGTCTTAACGGGGAACCCTATCTACCCGGAAACACTTGGAAAAATAAGCAGGGTTCCTGTCGCGATTTTGTGGTTTTATTTATGGATGTGTGTCGCTGTGTGGGATTAGCTTCCCGTTTTGTCAGTGGCTATCAAGAAGGAGATTTAGACCAAGGAGAAAGACATTTACACGCTTGGGTGGAGGTGTATTTGCCGGGGGGCGGCTGGAAAGGCTATGATCCTACCCATGGATTAGCGGTGAGTGACCGTCATATTAGCCTCGTTTCTAGCCCAATTCCCCGTTATTGCGCCCCGGTAGAGGGAAATGCTCGACCGGTTAATCTCGGTCATCAAGTGATAGAATCTCAGCTATCATCGACAATTGCCATCGATTTGTTATCTTGAGGGTGATTGTTTATGGGTCAAGGATTTGGCACAGCAACAAGGCGAAAAGTTTTGGGAGCGGGGCATAAATCCCCGTTACAAAAACGGCCGACCGCCTCCTGCCTTCGTTAAGAAGCCGCCGCCCTCGCCTTCTTGGGAATCTTGGCGAAACTACAGCTATCTTACCCAAAAGAAAGTCTGCCGCCATCGTTCAGGGGGTTGACGAAATGAATTCCCTCAATGGTAGCCCCGGAATTAAAATCCTCGCTATAGACCGTGGTGATTTGATTTAAGCGAGCGGTCGCCCAGATCTGGGCATCCCAGTAGGAAAACTGGTAACTTTCTACTCCACGGGTGGCTTCCAGAACGATCAACTCGGTGATCGGAACTACCTCACAGGCTATTAGATATTGACGGATGCGGGCCAGAGCTTCTTCGTGGGTTAGCAGGGGGCGACGGCTGCGGGTGACGGCCTGAAAGAATTCTCCCATCACCTGCGGGCTGATGACGGCGCGGGTGGTGCGGATCAGGTCATCGACAACGGTTAATGCCCGTTCCCGTTTGCTTTTCTCGGCGATATCGTAGAGATAGACCAGAATATTGGTATCGAGCAGGACTCTATCGTTCATAGAGATCCTCCCTTTGCCAATCCCTTTTACCCGGTTGTGATGGGCGGTTTTCGAGACCGGCGATAAAGGCCTTTTCTCGCTCCCAAGCACTCAAGTTCGGGGTAGGAGATTTGACGGAAATTATGTGTTGGTTGATCGCCTGTCGGATGATCTCGGCCTCGCTAAGTCCCGTCTGTCGGGCCTTCTCTTTCAGTAAATTATTCTGCTCGGCTTCGATATAAATTTGCTTGCGGATTTTGCTGACCATAGCCAGTTTAATTATATACATTACATTATACATTACTATAACCGTCGTGAATCGTAATCGCCAGTTTTTCTATATACCTTAACTTATTTAGTTTATATGTACTATAAAGCCGAAAACCCCTATCTATCAATGGATACACCCATTAACCTTTCTTAATCTACTAAGTAATTTTCTATGGAGAGTTAAATTATGTCGTCAACTGCCTACGAAACTGATTATAATCAATGGCTAAAAGAGACGGTAAAACAGTTACAAGAGCGTAATTTTGAGCAGGTGGATTGGGATAATTTAATTGAAGAAATCGAGAGTATAAGGAAAAGTGATAGACGAGCTTTAATGAGTCTGTTAACCCGTCTTATCGAACATCTTTTAAAGCTGGCTTATTGGCAAGAAGAAAAAAAACGGTCAGGTAATCATTGGGCGGCAGCAATAGTCAATTTTCGCGCCCAAATTCAGCATCGTTTAGAAGACAGTCCCAGCTTACGGCCAGAATTAGCGGCTATGTATGATAAGGTTTATCCAGTGGCGATTAAATCGGTTTCTCAGCTTTTTTCCCTCAATTCAGACGCTCATATATCCCTCGAACAAACATTAGATGATAATTGGTTTCCCCCGGCTGAAAAATAGTTCTTAATTATAAAAACTGATGGCCTTACCCTCATAGTTATTAAAACTTAAATTTTAGGGTAGAAAAAGAGGAATATAATATCAGGCAGTCAAATTAAGGATATTTTCTGGATGAGAATCTTAACATCTACTACTATTGCGGTTTCTCTCTCTTTAGCCCTTATCAGCCCCAGCTTTGCCGTTAGCTTGGTAACTAATCATGCCGACCTCAAGGGTAATGATTCCATCGATTGGTCGAGTCCTGGCAAGGTTTTAAACCCTTTTAACCCTAATTTCGCTAATTTTCTCGGTTTTTCCTTTTCCGGTACTTCCGCTGGAGGATTGGGCTTAGATGTAGATATTAATCCGATAAATCTGCCGATTACAGCGCCTTTTGTCTTTAAAACTGCTCCTATTCCTCAGGGCATCCCGACTAACTTTGCTAACGGTGATTTTCTCTTGTTTACGGGGCTGCAGTTTGGTCTATTTCCCGCTCCTGGCAACCCCGGCCCGATTTCGATTAGCTTCGCACAACCGGTTAGGGCTGCTGGAGCGCAAATCGCTGTGGATGATGAGCCGAACTTTGTTGGTACTATCAAAGCATTTGATATTAATGACAATCTTTTGGATAGTTTTAGTGTCCATGGTACATCTTCTACAGCATTGGATAATTCTGCCATTTTTCTGGGGGTAAAAAGTGCTTTGGCCGAGATTAGCCGCATTGAATTTAGTAGTAATTTTAATAACCGCGCCATTGGCATTAATACTCTCAGTATCGATAACCCTGCCATTCCTGAACCATCCCTGACAATGGCTATCCTCGTTATGGGTTCGGGTTTGCTGTGCCTGAAAAAAAGGCTATGATAGTGGAAAGGACGAGCCTAATTTTGATGGGAAAATTAAGTTCGACTTTCTAAAAGCTGTTATCTCCACAGAATTAAATGACTTGATAATGTTCAAGCTTCCTCTCTGGAACCCCAGCACTTGCCACTCCTTACCCACGACTATAAAATTAGCATCCATCTGGCGGGGGGTATTACCCTAGTTAATACCCCCTATTTTTGGTCAGGTATAGTGTTAAGCTTCTCCCGTGATTGATAAACCCTCTACCCAAACGTAGGGACAAACACCACTGGGAGTAATAACTGCTTCCGGTTCCAGATAAACAATCGATTTCAGCAGTGTTAAAATATCTCCAGCTACGGTAGCGGAATCGATGCTAATGCGCTCATTTTTGTTCACTAACCAACCATCAAAGGGCAAAGAGAAGGAACCTTGTAGAGAATTAACTCCCGCATGAAGTGCCTGTAAACTATCAATTAAAACCACATTTTCTGCTGTTTCCAAAGAATAGCTTTTTGGTTGATTAGCACTAGCAAAAACGTGATAAAAATGGGGACTAACCGTTACTTTTGAACCAATGTTACCGTTGCCAGTCGGTTCCGTATTCATCCGTTTAGCGGTAATCGTGCTATGGAGAAAATTACTCAAAATCCCCTCTTTAATTAATTCCACACGACGGGTGGGAGTGCCTTCACTATCAAAAGTTTCTGCGGCAACATTAGCCGGATGGAGGGAATCATCGCACAAATTTAAGGCAGTAGCGGCGATTTGTGTCCCTAGGGATTCAGGAGTAGAAAGACTCTGTTTATCAAGGACATTTTGGGCATTAAACAGATTAGAAAATGCTCCCATTAGACTCAAAAAGGCGCGGGGGGCAAAAACCACTAAATATTTACCCGTGGTAATCGGTTGATAGTCTAGATGGCTAACAGTTTTGGTAATCGCTTCCTCGATGCAACCATCGATATCTAATTTTTCCAGGCCCGGACTCACCCGAAAAGCACCAGCACTGCGGGGTTTTTTGCCTTCCTGTTCGGTTTTGGTGTATAAATACACACTGGCATAACTACGCGCTTCCTGACGCATTGCCCCGTCGCTATTGAGATAAAAACGTCTGACCTGCTGTTGTCCCAAACCGTTATAGGGAACACTGGCAATAGCCGGATGGGCCGTTAGTAGGGATTTTTCGGCGGCTAATAACTTATCGACGAGAGTGGATACAGGTGCTTGATTAGACATTTCGCTGGCCACTTCTGTGGTAGGTGCGGTGGCAGCGGGACTAAAATCGGGGACATTTTCCTTAACGCCAAAAACGCTGGCTTCCTGAGCGGTTTTTAGGGCTAATTGCAGTCCCACCGGGTCCACATCGGTGGTAGAGGTGACACCGACTTGATTATCCTGATTCCAGACGCGAACGATAACGCTGGAACGATTGGAAGCTTGTACCTGTTTGGGTTCCCCTTGAAACACATCCACATCGGTTTCATCGACCGAGGAACCATAGATGTCGTATTTAGCAATTCCTAAAGCTTGGGCGCTAGAATTAGCGATTTGGGCGATATCTTCAACTTTTGGCATAGATTTGGTCAGAAATGAGATGAATGTAGAATTGAGCGGTCAGCCATCAGCAGTCAGCTAGATAAAAGTGATATTTATCAGAAAAATGGCTGATTAATTGAAAAACAAAGAACTCAAATCTGAAAACTGAAAACTGAAAACTGATAACTGGTAACTGATAACTGAAGAGAGATTGGGCCAAGTGGTGACAATAAAGACGATAACGGCAGCCGTGGCCAGCATAGCTTTGGCAACGTGACCGATAACCGTACCGACGACGATACCGACACAGACTTTTAGGGATTGTTGCAAACGGGGAGTTAATTCCAAATCGCGACGATAGGCGTATTCTCCCAAAAAAGCCCCCACCACAGGACCGACAAATAAGCCGATAATCGGTCCGCCAATGGGTAAAGCGGGTAAAAGCCCGAATATTCCCGCTAATAAACCCACTACTAGACCGATTTGACTCCAATTGCTCGCCCCAACTTTTTGGGCGCCGAGATAACTAGCGAGGAATTCCACCCCCAGACTGAGGAGAAGGACAACAAAGGCCACGGTTAAAGCGACCCCCATCCCCGCGAATTTGGTGACAAAACCCCACACCAGCATGGCGATTAAAATCAAACTCATGCCGGGGATAGCGGGCAGCAGTTCGCCAATTATTCCCACTATCATGATGGCAATGAGGAAATAGTAGAGAATCACTAAAGCCATGATTAACGACCGCCAACGGTAATAGAATCGACTTTTAAATGGGGTTGACCAACGGTGACATAAACGCTACCACTGACGGAACCGCAAAAACCGGCCGCTAGACCTAAATCTTGGGAACACATAGAGATTTTATTCATAATCTCCTTAGCTGAACCGATTAAAGTCGCGCCTTTCAGGGGTTTAGTCAGGTTGCCGTTTTCGATAAGATAAGCTTCCTCGACGGCGAAATTAAATTCGCCGGTCGCCCCCACACTACCACCGCCCATTTTTTTGCAATAAATGCCTTTATCGATGGAATTAAAGAGATTATCGAGGGTATATTCCCCAGGTGCGATGTAGGTATTCCGCATCCGACTAGCGGCGGCATAGGTGTAGTTTTGACGGCGACCGCTACCTGTGCGCGGATGGCCGGTTTTAATTGAACCAGTGCGATCGGCAATGAAGTTTTTTAGGATACCATTTTCAATGAGGAGAGTACGCTGGGCCGGCATTCCCTCATCGTCCATATCGATAGTACCGAAAGCTTTATCGGATAATCCTTCGTCCCAAGCCGTCAGATTTTCGTGGGCGATTTTTTCGCCTTTTTTATCGAGAAAGGGCGTGGTTTTTTGTTCAATTTGCGTAGTTTCTAGCAAATGGCCGCAGGCTTCGTGGAAGATAACGCCGCCAAATTCATTGGCCATGACGATGGGATAACTGCCGGATTCTACATAGTCAGCGTAAAGCATTTTACCCGCCGATTCGGCCACTTCTGCCGCCGATTCCTCAGCATTCCACGTCCGCAGAAAATCGGGATTGCTGGTACTACCCACCCGTTTACCAATGCTAGAACGATTAGTCCCATCGGCACAGAGGAGATTATAGCCCACCGATTGGGTGAGGCGAATATCCCGGGCAAAAGTGCCATCACTAGCGGCAACTAAAATTTCTTGCCAATCGCGAAAATAAGCGGCGCGACGAGATTGGACGTGAGAGGCTTTCTGATTGAGTTGAACGTTAGCAGTTAGGAGAATATCACCCATTTCTCGCAAAGAACTGCAATTATTCAGCCAAATATCTTTATTTTTGACCGTGGCATAATCCCGGAACATTTCCAGATTGATTTCGGGAATATAGGCGTTAGGACTAGGTAGGTTTAAACCGAGAATCGATAAACCTTTTTCTAGGGCATTTTTTAAGCCTTGGAAGCTTAAATCGTTGGTACTGACATAACAATCAGCTTTACCGCGAAAAAGGCGGATTCCTGCCCCTGTAGATAGTTTCGGTGAGAGACTGGTGATGGTGTCATCTTCGGCTAAACAACTGATATAGTTGACTCTTTCCAGGAAAAATTCGATAAAAGTTGCCCCGGCAGCCCGTCCCAGTCCCAGAAGAGTGGACAAAGGAGCCGCCCAAGAGCTATCAAAGCGCTCCAGACTAGGATTATATTTCAGGGTGGGGAGTTCTTTGGAGATGAGTAGAGTGGGTGACATAAAGCTCGTTTATCAGTTAATCTGCTGGTTTCTAGTCTAACAGCTATCAGTTTTTTCCGTCTGGGGGTGGGTTAGCGCGGTTCAACCCAGCTAAATTTTTCTCCTTCATATCTCTTAATAAAAACCTTGATTCGATCGCTCATCGCCCGCAAGATTAGATAAAGAGCGACTCAGGATAAAAATAATGGCCACAGCGACACAATTCTTAAACATTTCTGACTTGACAAAAGATGATTATTGTGTATTCGGTTTAGCGATTTGTTTTCTCAAACAGGAGGGAGACTTAGAAAAAGTGGCGGTGTTAGAACCGATTCCCTCGGCGGCCCTAGAGGCAATTGTCAAAGGAATTCCCACTTCCTACGAATTTGCCCGCGCTATGAGTTTAGGAGAGGTTTTTCAGGACGATAATCCTCAAATACCCAGTAATTTCCCCGATAATGCCCAATTATGCGAGAATTTTGTCGAAAGGGCGATTGCGGCCACTCGCACCTATAAAAATCAACCCCACCTACAAGGGTTAATCCCCTTGGGCGGCCAAAAAGACGATTTAAACTTTTCCCTAGAGAAAAAACGCATCTTAAATGCTGTTCATGTGGTGCGGACAGAGGATAACGTCAAACAACATTCTCATACCCACAAGGTTTTGTAATCAAGGTGAGTTCGGGTTAGGGAAATTTGGCAGTTTTCCCTGATTCCGAACTCAGGTTATCGCAGTCGAGCAATAGCTGCTCAATTAATTGTTTAGTCTCTGGTGATACTAATCGAGGTCAAATATAGGATAATTTTCCCAAAAATCAGCGATAAAAACCTTTTTTCCCATCTGGACTAGCTCTGAAGACTGGGAAGCTCGGAAAAATCCCAATTGAGCCACAATTAGCTTAATCAAAAAATATGCTATAATCAGAATGTAAGCACAAGGGGCCGTAACGGTTTCGACAGGTTAGCGAAAGCTCCCCCGTGATACAGGTCGAGAGTGAGTCTCCTCTCGTAAATCAAAGGCTCAAACAAAAAGTAAATGCGAACAACATCGTTCCTTTCGCTCGTAAAGCCGCTCCTGTAGCTGCCTAATAGTCTCTAATCGACTCGAGCATTCATAGTTTGACTCCGTTAAGGACTATGGATAAACCCCCAACGGATGCCACGTTTAACTTTCTCTAGTTAGTTAACCGTCTAAGCTTTAACTAGAGCATCCCACTGTCCGGGATAAGTGACAGTCCCCGTTTCGAGGGTAATCGAAACTAAACCTGTGAATGAACGGACAGTCAATACCTAATTTGGACAGCAGTTCGACTCTGCTCGGCTCCATTGATTACTTTAATGAAAGACCTTCTCTCCCGCATGGACGGGGTACAAACACCGATTATTCCCGTGGTCGGTCAATTAATTAAAGCGAACCCTGGTACTATTTCCCTAGGTCAAGGGGTTGTTTCCTATTATCCACCCCGGGAGGCGCTCGAATCTCTATCTTTATTCTTAGCTAATCCCAAAAATCATCAATATCAATCTGTGGCGGGAATTCCCCCCTTATTAGCAGTAATTCGGCAGAAACTAGCCGAAGATAATCGGATAGAAATCAGCGATAAACAGGCAATTTTTGTGACGGCGGGCAGTAATATGGCTTTTATGAATGCTATTTTAGCCATTACTTCCCCGGGGGATGAAATTATTCTCAACACTCCCTTTTATTTCAATCATGAAATGGCCATAAAAATGGCTGATTGTCAAGTAATTTTGGTCGCCACAGACAAAAATTATCAATTGCGTCCAGCCGCCATTGAAGAAGCAATCACGGAAAAAACTAAGGCAGTGGTGACGATTTCTCCTAATAATCCCACGGGAGTAGTTTATCCAGAAAAGACCCTAAGAAAAGTCAATCGAATCTGTCAAAAAAAAGGCATCTATCACATTCATGATGAGGCTTATGAGTATTTTACCTATAACCATGCTCGCCACTTTTCTCCGGCGGCAATTGTTGGCAGTGAATCCTGGACTATTTCCTTATTTAGTCTCTCAAAAGCCTACGGTTTTGCCAGTTGGCGCATTGGTTATATGGTAGTACCAGAACATTTATCTGAGGCGATTAATAAGATTCAGGATACTATTTTAATCTGTCCGCCAGTGGTGTCGCAATACGCGGCCCTAGGGGCGTTACAGGTGGGTAAAAGCTATCCTTTAGAACAGTTAAAAACCATCAGTCAAGTTAGAGAAATTTGCCTGAATGCTCTCGAATCGATTAGGGATATCTGTGATGTTGCCACTGCGGAAGGGGCTTTTTATTTCTTCCTGAAAATTCCTACAGACAAGAATGATTTTCAGTTAGTTAAAACTTTAATTGAGCAGCAGCGGGTGGCGGTGTTACCCGGTTCAACTTTTGGGATAACAGAAGGCTGTTATTTGCGTCTTGCCTACGGTGCTTTATCTCCAGAAACGGCTTTAACGGCAGTAGAAAGATTGGTAAAAGGACTGCGTTATTTTAGTCAATGATTTTCAAGAATAAATACTGGCTTTCTTTCTTGGTTTTTACTTTACCACAACTGATGAAAAACCTTCTTTCGCGCATGGATGGGGTGCAAACGCCGATTATTGCCGTGGTCGGTCAATTACTTAAAGCGAAGCCTGGTACTATTTCCCTAGCTCAAGGGATTGTTTCCTAATTATCCACCCTGGGAGGCGATCAAATGTATTTCTTGAGACTAGGGGTTTGGCTGGCTGGTTTCCATAATCAGAATTGCTGACCTCTTGAGGGACAATTGACGGCAAAGCGTTTTTGCGCTAGACTCTGGGACAGAAAATGCTCTGGCCAATAAATGCGAACAGTCTATTTTTATGCCCCTGGCGAAATCAGACAAAAAAATATCAAGGAAGACCAAACTCTATGGACCGGCGATCATAGCAATTTTACAGCTTGGATAGCCCAAACCTACTTTCATCTCAGACAAGCCGGCTTTCCTTGCGAAATAGCCGGAGAAATCCCAGAGCAAGGAATTTTAATCGCCGACCGAGATACCCTAGATAATGACTATCCTTTCCTGGATAAGGTCATGTTAATTTGTGTCCAAAGCGACAAAGAATATCACCCTTCGGCTCACCTACACATTGTTTATAATCCGTCTAGTTGGGAGAAGGTTAAGGACTCTATTTGGAACCCCTATCTAATTAGTCATTGGCCGATGCCAGGGTTAGTTCCCAGAGATAGGGAACGGAACACCCTAGTGGAGAATATTTCTTACATTGGCACCAGGGGTCAGTTGGCACCGGAATTAAGGTCGGAAGCATGGCCAGAGTCTTTGGCTACTCTCAATTGCCATTGGATGCCGATTTGGGATAGATTTCAATGGAACAATTATACTAATCTAGATGTGATTGTAGCCGCGCGTAGTTTTGATTCTCGAAATTATCCTAATAAAGGTTCTATTAAGCTAATTAATGCTTGGCACGCGGGTGTTCCCGCTCTTTTGACTCCAGAGTTAGGCTTTTTAGCAGAAAGAAAGACGGAGTTAGATTTTATTATTATTCACTCTCTAGAGGAGGCAATTGAAGCAGTTCGTCGTCTGAAAAGTTCTCCAGAACTTTATCAAAAAATGGTTGAAAACGGTTATGAGAGGGCGAAAGAACACACAATTGAAACCACTTTAAATCAATGGATGTCTTTTTTCAAAGATGTGGCTTTTCCCACCTACGACCAATGGTCTGCTTTAAGTCAATTTGAAAAAAAATGGTTGTTCAGTCAGCGATATTTAGCTTTCAAATACGACAGATTTAAACACAAAATAAACAACCTTGGCAAGTCAAAAGCATAATTCAATTCTCGATCGATTATTTCTCCTTCGTGTAAAAAATAGTTTATCATGACCAACTCTCCAGACATATCTCATAATTTAGACCCATATTTTCTGAATTCTCGCACTAGGTTTGACCTAATAGAGTTAATACCCTATACTCCCAAAAGTGTTCTTGAGGTGGGTTGTGGTATTGGTAAAACTGGCAAAGCTATTGTGGATAAATATGGCAGTAAGGTAATAGGAATTGATCTTAGTGCTGAGGCGATTGAAGTAGCAAAACGACAGGGTTGTTGGGAAAAATTAATTGTTTGTGATCTGGATCGAACTCCTATCCCGATGGAAATCGAAAATTACCGTTTCGACTGCATAATGTATCCCGATGTTTTAGAACATTTGAAAAGTCCTTGGAACATCATTAAAGCCCATCTTGATCTCCTAAATCCAAGTGGTGTGATGATTGCAAGTATCCCTAATATTAGACATATCTACGTCATGAAGGATCTCCTGTTTAAAGGTAATTGGACTTATACAGAAATGGGTATTCTCGATAGAACTCATCTTCGATTTTTTACCAAAAAGACGATGATTAATCTTTTTGAACAAGCAAATTTAAAAGTGACCTGTATTAAACCTAGATCTTTTTCTGGTCCTTCGTTGCTTAAAAGTATCAATCGCTTAAATCATCATCTCTTAGAAGAATTTTTAACGGTTCAATATCTAATTTGTGCTTGCAGGAAATAAGTTCAGAAACATGAAAAACCTTGTAATTATTTCATTCTGGTGTGAGCGGAGTATTAAACCTTTGCTCCACTTACTTAAACAGCTTCAACGTATTGAGTCGGGTTGTCTCTTCGATATCGTGGTCGTCTGTAATGCCAACAGTTTGGGTAATATACCTGATTTACCTCAATTAGATAGCCAAAAAGTCAAGTATTTAATACGAGAAAATACAGGATTTAACATAGGTGCATGGGATTATGGTTGGCGACATTTGCCTCCTTATGACTATTATTTATTTCTTCAAGATGACTGTTTTATTGTCCGTCCGCTCTGGTTAAAAGCCTTTGTTGATCGATTCTGTCAATCTCCCCAAATAGGATTTCTAGGAGAAAGTTTAAACTGGGAATGTACTTGGGAAGAACTGGTGCGATCTAGTTATAATCAAATTAATCGTGATCATTTACTGAATGGTGAACCCATTAAAAGAGTTGATTTTTACCGACATTTTTTAGAGGAACATAAAATCCCTGAAGGGGAAACTGCCGAACACTTACAATCAATTATTATTTTTACATCTCGCTCCATTTTAGAAAAAATAGATGGGTTTATACTTGGCAAAAACTATGGGGAAGCGATCGCATCTGAAATTGCCATTTCTAAAAAGGTTCAAGGGTTAGGCTACCAAATACAAACCGTAAACCCTGATAGCTGTTATCATTATATTGCCCATCCCCAATGGTTTAGACGAAAAAGAAGGCTCGATCGATGGCTCTATACAGTTCGATCGAAAATCATCCCTATTTATAGGCAAGCTACAGATAACTAGGTTATTTGTTGTTTTATGAGTGACAACGCATCTCGAATAATTGACTCTGACTATCGAGATAGTTCCACCCTGGCTTTCCTGGGTATTGTGCTGAAAATATTCATTAGTGGGTCATTTGTTACAAAAACGGAAGTTAGATACCCTGTGGGACAAGCTTTTGAAGCAGACTTTATCTCCAGAAACAGCTTTAACGGCAGTAGAAAGATTGGTAAAAGGACTGCGTTATTTTAGTCAGTGATTTTGAAGAATAAATACTGGCTTTCTTTCTTGGTTTTTACTTTACCACAGCCTTTCTCATCAAGATAACGACTCCCCAAAACCAGAGAGTTTGTACCTCACAATTAAGATAACTGCTATCAGATAACCTCTGATTCTGTCTTTTGGGCTATTCTTAGTTTAGCCGAACGAGAACGAGGATTTTTAGCTT
>NZ_JADBTX010000012.1:0-12932 GCF_020245945.1 Microcystis sp. M015S2 | reverse complement strand
TATCGGGTAAGGTTTGCCCTGCTAAAATCGGTTCAATAATATTTTTAACTCGTTTTTCCCTGAGTTTTTCCGCTAAACTATCTAAATGAGAATCTTGACGAGAAATTAATATTTCTTTGGCTGTTAAAATGTGTTTTTTGGTAATAGTAATATTTCTATCTTTTACCATTTTTTCTACAATTTCTTTAGCTAAAGCATTGACTAGCCAAGGTTGTCCTTGGGTTAAATCATAAGCTGTTTCTATTGCTTCTGGTGTAAAAATTTGTCCTGTTGCTGCTGTATGTTGTTGATATAATTCTCCCACTTCTGCAAGATTAAAATTTCGCATAGTCAGAGAAGCAACTTTTATATTAAAAGGACTAGATGTATTTAATCTATCACTACCTCCCGATGCTACTTTATAATCTCTCACATCTCGTAAACCAATTAATCCTACCGATGAGGGAAAATTTTCAGGACGATTGGGAAAACCATCTCTTAATTGTCGTAAAATTGAAATTAATGTTTGGTCTTGTAAGGAATCAATTTCATCTATAAATAATACTATGGGACGATTGATAGCTTTTGCCCAACCTCTTAAAAAAGCCTTTATTCTGCTTCCTGGTTCTTCCTGTTGCCATTGTTTAGCAGGTGGTTGTAATTTGATCGGTAAACTATCCTCAATTGTATTATACCAAGTTCCTAAAATTGCTAATTCTGCGGCAGTAGGATCATGATTAAATGCACTTCCTACTTCTACCGATACCATGACTGCAGCATAATTTCCTCTATCGGTAAGTTGTTTTGCTAGGGATAACATAGCGGTGGTTTTCCCTGTTTGTCGTGGTGCGTGAAGAACAAAATAACTACGTTGTTGAATTAGCTCCTCTAAATCTGGTAATCTGACTGTGGGAGAGAGCATATAGTGGATATCGTTGGAACAGGGACCGGCAATATTAAACCAGCGAGTCATAGAATTTTGGTAATAGGTGAACTCTTTAAGTTTAGACATTTTTTATGCTCTTGATACATTACTAAAACCACCATCTAATGAGAGTTGGTTAATTCGGCAATTAATTGTTCAGGAGTGATAATTCGTGGTGTGACAATGGGGAAATCTTGAGGATTACGGGTAATAATTGCATCTAATTGATTAACTACCGCAGTAGAGTATTGAATAGAATCTTCAAAATCCTGAAAATTGGTTGTGAAAGCCATTATAATTGCGGCCTGATTTACTGTAGCAATTTGACAAAAATTAATTAACTGCTTTAAATAAGTAAGCGTCCAATCTCGACCTCTTGCCTTACGGATAATATAATACAAATCACTAAAAGTTGAGGCGGAAATATAACCTGCAATTGTGCCTTTTTCAATTAGTGATAAAACTTGTTCACTTGCATTCCAAAAAGGTTCTCTCTCTAAGGCATTATCAATAATGATATTAGTATCTATCAGGATTTTCACAGGTTATATTTCTCCTTTAAATATTCATATTTAGCTTGATCTGGATCAAAGTCTGCCGGAATGGCAGGGGCATTTTCAAATAAACCCTGAAATGCTTTGATCCTAGATTTTCTTTTTGGTGTTTCTGGTGCTGGTTCAGTGGTTGGGGTTGTGGTATGATCAAGGGTGTCTGTGGCTGCCCAAACTACAATTTCCACGTTTCCGGGGGGTAAGTTCAGGGGTTCGGTAATCAGCAAGTTACCAGATGAATCAATTTTTCCTTTGAGTTTGTATGCTTGCATGATGTTTTTTATGATACTCTGTTTTTATATCATATCATAGTGAACAAAATTCACGCTCTAAATTTGGGTTTAAATTATGATAACTACACTCATTGAACGAGAAGCAGAACCAATTTTAATTAGTGACTTAACCTGGAGAGAATTTAAAGCTGTTGAACAGCTAATTGATCGCCCAGGGTTAAGGTTATCTTTTTTAGATGGAGTTTTGGAGATTAGAAAAATGCCAGGGAAAAAACACGAAACCATCAAAGAACGTATTGGTGCTTTACTAGAAATTTATTTAGAATTTTTGGGATTAGATTTTACTCCTACTGGTTCTGTCACCTTAGAAAATGAATTTGAAAAGGTTAAAAGAGAAGGTGATAAATCCTATGAGTTGGGAGCCAATAGAAAACATCCTGATTTAGTGATTGAGGTGGTTGTTAGTAGTGGAGGAATTAATAAACTGGAAGCATACAAACGGTTACAAATCCCTGAAGTTTGGTTTTGGATGAATGATGAATTATTGTTTTATAGTTTAGGAAATGAGGGATATAAAGCTGTTAGTAAATCGCAACTTTTACCGAGTTTAGATGTAGGTTTATTGATGCGTTGTATTAACACAGAAAATCATGCTCAAGCACTGCGGGAATTTAGATCAGGGATAAAAATTATTGAATCAACATAACAATATAAAATGGTAATTTTTTCTGCCTATATAAAGATTATGGGTTAACTTAACAGTTGCAGAATGCCGAGAATTAAATTCTCAATATTCCATCACAAGGGAACAAGTTTTTAACCGTTTCATCGCCTCCGTATTATTAGAAGAAAGACGAGTAGGCAATATTCCTGCTTAGGAAGGAATTAGGATTGTAAGAGAAAGAATTTAATAGCGATATTAATCATTTAAAAGACAGTATTTTTGGGAAAATGCTCTCATTTCATCAACTCAATAACCAATCTAGATGATCCTGTAAACATTGCTTGAGGTCGTAGCGTTGCTTGATAGTTTCCCTGGCATTTAAACGCAGATTTTGCCAACCCTGGGGATAATCTAACACTTCATCCACGCGATCGGCTATTTGTTGGGGAGAAAAGAAATCCACTAATAAACCATTTTCCCGATCAGTAATTAATTCTCGCACAGGGGGAGTATCGGAACCAATCACGACGCAACCCATGGCCATAGCCTCTAACATTGACCAGGACAGCACAAAAGGACGGGTAAGATAGATATGGGCCGCCGATGCCTGTAAAACCTGTTTATATTGACCGTAGGGCAGAGAACCGGTAAAATGCACCCGGGATAAATCCAAAGAAAGGCTTTCTAACATCAATTGTTTATAGGTTTTGCCGTCCGGTAGAGTTTTCCCATAAGCGACCCGATCCTCCCCGACAATCACCACATGACAGTTAGGCCGACGGGCTAAAATTAGGGAAACAGCCGTCATAAATTGGGGAAAACCGCGATAGGGTTCCATTCCCCGGGTTGCATAGGTGACAATCTCCTTAACACCCGATAAATCTAAACCTATCTCTGGAATCACTAACTGCACATCGGGACGGGGACAGAAATAGTCCGTATCGATGCCATCGTGCAAAACCGTGAGTTTCGAGTGAAATTCCGGGGGAAATTGTTGTTTTTGCCAGATAGTCGGCGATAAACCTCGATCGCAACTGACCATATCGATGAGGATCGTCGCATTTTTAATTCTAATCCGGGCTTCGGCATCAGCATTAAGGGGATCCGCCGGATCAAAATCAGCATCGGAACCATGGGCATGATAAAACCATTCAAAATAGGCTAAAAACTTAGTTTTCGGGAAAATATCCTTGATAAATAGGCCCGGCCCCCAGCCAGAATGTGCATAGACAATATCGGGATAAAATCCTTGATTTTTCAGTTGTTGGCAAACACCATAAACCGCTTGACCTTGTAAAACCGCACTTTCGAGGGGACGGACATAATGATGGGTTTGGGGAGAAACAGCGCGACTTTCCTTGTAAATAAATTTTTTTACCCCCGCTATCTCTCCCTCTTGCCTGGTAGTGCCGAAAATCACTTGATTTCCGGGGTCTTGAGCCAAAACCGTGATTAAATGGCGAAATTGGGCGGGAAAATTGGAATGAAGGAATAAAAATTTCATCGCGGGTAAAGGTTTAGAAAAAGCGATCGCTAATCGTACATTGTCCCTGAAAACGGAGCAGATGATCGCATAATACCAAAGCCATCATCGCTTCTACCATGGGGACGGCCCGGGGTAAAACGCAAGGATCGTGTCTTCCTTTGGCTGCCAGGGTGGTTTCTTCCCCGCTGCGCGTCACGGTTTTTTGTTCTTTACCGATAGTCGCGGTGGGTTTAAAAGCGATGCGGATAATAATATTTTCACCGTTACTGATTCCCCCTTGGATGCCTCCTGAACGATTGCTAGTGGTGCGAATTTCCCCGTTATCATCGATAAAATACTCGTCATTGTGTTCGCTGCCGGTTAAGAAGGTTCCCGCGAATCCCGATCCGATTTCAAATCCCTTACTCGCGGGTAAGGACATCATCCCCTTAGCTAAATCGGCTTCTAGCTTATCAAAAACGGGTTCTCCTAGACCTTTCGGCACATTTCTGGCTACACATTCCACCACACCGCCGATCGAGTCTTTATTCAGGCGAATTTGGTCGATCAGGGCGATCATTTGGGCGGCCGTTTCCCCGTTGGGACAACGCACTATATTACTTTCCACCTCGTCGAGGGTGACGGTGTTGGGGTCGATGATTGCCTCAATATCTTTAATTCGCTTCACATAGCCGATAATCTCGACATTATAGACAGATTTAAGGATTTTTTTAGCGATCGCTGCTGCGGCCACCCGGCCGATGGTTTCCCGGGCCGAGGATCTGCCTCCTCCTTTCCAGTTGCGAATGCCGTATTTTGCCTCGTAGGTGGCATCCGCGTGGGAAGGTCGGAATTTCTCGGCCATTTCGTTGTAATCTTGCGAACGAGCATCCTGATTCCGCACTAGAATAGCGATCGGTGTACCGAGGGTTTTGCCGTCAAAAACGCCCGAAATTATCTCACAAATGTCATTTTCCCGACGCGGGGTCACGATTCTGCTTTGTCCCGGTTTGCGACGGTCTAAATCGATTTGTATCTCCTCTTCGGAAATTTCTAAGCGCGGAGGACAACCATCGATAACCACTCCTACCCCACCCCCGTGAGATTCTCCAAAAGTGGAAACCCGAAATAGTCGTCCGAAAGTGTTACCCATAATCTCAATATCTACTAAGCCTCAAGCTTTTATTGTACCTGAGCGGTTATCAGTTATCAGTTATCAGTTATCAGTGATCAGATGTGAGTTTTTAGTGGACAGTCTTAAGTAGAAAATTGCCGTTTTTTTGTCACTGATGCCATTTTTCAAAAGTAATCGCAGAGATGGTTAATTTCCCTTACCCCCACAACCAAAGGGAGAGGGGAGTAAAATGCCGGCTCTCTTATTCTTTGTGTGATAAGTTTAACTTATATAACACCGATCAATCTTTGTGTCCTTTTTTGTGGTTCGTTCCATTTGCTCGCCAGCAGGAATGTATTTTAGAATACATTTTACCCACCAAACCCAAGAGAGTAAAATGCCTGCTACGAATAAAGGAAAATACTATGATTACTGTTTACTGATCACTGTTCACTGATAACTGAAAGGTCTCCTGTCTTCAGGTTAAGCTCCCAAAAAAAGGCTATTCTTTACCTTATATAGCCTGGCGAAAATTTGATGACTTCTTTGTTAGTTCACACATACCCTTCTCTTGTCAAGGGTATTTTAATTAAACGTTACAAACGCTTTTTTGCCGAGATACAACTGGACAACGGAGAATTAATTACGGCCCATTGCGCTAATACCGGACCGATGACGGATGTATGTGTAGAGGGTCAACCGGTTTATCTTTCTCGCAGTGATAACCCGAAGCGAAAATTAGCTTATACCTGGGAGATGATTCAACTGGGGGAGACTTGGGTGGGAGTTAATACCAATCTTCCTAATCAGGTGGTGAAAAATGCCCTGTTGCAAGGAGTTTTTCCCGATTTGGTCAAAAATGACACCGAGGTGCGATCGGAAGTGGCCTACGGTCAAAATAATGGCAGTAGAATTGATTTTCTTTTGACCCATGGCGATAAATCCCTCACCTATATCGAGGTCAAAAATACCACTTGGAATCAGGGAGAAACGGCCCTTTTTCCCGATACTGTCACCACGCGGGGACAGAAGCATTTACAGGAATTAATGGCTTTATTGCCGGCAGCGGAGGCGATTATGTTCTACTTTATTAATCGGGGTGATTGTGACCGGTTTGCTCCGGGGGATAGTAAAGATGCTAAATACGGGCAGTTATTGCGTCAAGCAGTGGCTAAAGGAGTCAAGGTTTTACCCTGTCGCTTCCAAGTGACACCCACGGGAATTTATTATTTAGGTTTAGCAGAATTGCAACTGTGAAACCAGTGGTTTAGATGGGCCAGCTTTTGACAAAATCCCCCAGACCGCAACTGACCTTTAAAAACCTAGAGACACAGTTACCTGTGCCTCTACGGGGGATTTTTGTCGATACATATTTGAGGTAATTTGTCAAGGTTTTTGATAACTAATTCCGTGGCGCATTTTCTCTAATTTCTGTTGCACCTTAGCATCGAGAGAATGGAATAAAAAACGCCCTTTGGGACTTTGAGAAGAACTCTGGGATTGTCTCAGACGACGACCGGTTAAATCCACCTCGATTTCCAGACGTTGAGCGGAAATCCACTCGGCCCCGTAACCCATAACGGTCATTTTTTGGGCATTATCAGAAGTAGCGACGATAATCCGTTCGATAGCTGGGGCGCGATCGTGCCAAAAATCGGCGCAGGTTTTCTCGATATAGGTGTCGGCGGTTTGAGCGTGAGCGGTAAAATAAACCGATAAATGGTTAGTGTAGCGTTCCTGGCTGCCGGGGGTGTTTTGAAAGTAGGAATCGAAGACAATTTGGGTTTGATAACCCTGATGGTGGGTGTAACCGATTAGGGTTTCAATTAACTTGTCTCGCGCCGGTTCGAGACCGTGGCGATCGCTAATTTTTTTCAGGGACGGCCAAGCACCGATGACGTTGTAGCCGTCAACCAGCAGAAGGGAACGATCAGAAGAATTAAGCATGGCTTTGAGAGTAATTCGTGTGGCATTAAGGGCAGTTCTAAAAAACAGCATCCTAATGATATTAACAAAAAATTTAAGATTCAACCGCCGCACTTGCCAATAATCTCGCTTTTAATTCTAGGGGATTTCCCCGATCCGTTACCTTGCCCCCCTCTAACAAAAATGCCCCATCGCTGTAATCCAATTCATCAAGGCGATGGGTCACCCAAAGGGCCGTAATCCCCCGGTTTTTGACCAATTTCTGCACTTGAGAGACTAATTCTAACTGGGTATCCCCATCCAAAAGGGCGGTGGGTTCATCAAAGAGCAAAACCTCGCAATGACGAGCTAAGGCCCCCGCAATGGCGATTCTTTGCTTTTGTCCGCCACTGAGAGCATAGATCGGTCGTTTTTCCATTTCTAATAAATTCACCGCCCCTAGGGATTCCCGCACCCTGGCCCGAATTGCTGGCGTGGATAAACCCTCGGATACCAACCCAAAAGCCACATCTGCCCCCACTGTTGGCATAACTAACTGATGGTCGGGATTTTGGAAAACAAAACCGAGGGGGTTAGGTATCTCTATTTCACCGCGACTAGGTTTTAATAATCCCGCTAATAACCGCAGCAGGGTTGATTTACCGCTGCCATTTGTCCCCAACAACATCCAAAATTCTCCTCTGGGAACTTGCAAAGAGCAGCCATTTAATACTGATTTCCCATTCGGCCAGCTAAACCAGAGGTCTTTTACTTTTATAGTCATGAATTATCAGTTATCATTTATCAGTTATCAGTTATCAGTTATCAGATTTGAGTTTTTAAGTGTGCAGTATTAAATAGAAGTTTCCTACTGTCTTTTTACTGCTCACTGATTACTGGTTACTGCTCACTGATAACTGATTAAAGAACTATTCTGTGGCTAAAGCGACAAACCCCGGCGCTCTACCAGTGGAGGCAGCCCCGGATTTTTGTGACACAATCACCGCACTGATCTGATCGCTCAAAACCGCCACCTTTTTATCGGTTTGTTTTTCGCAGGTTAATTCTAATAATTCTGGATTCGGCGATCGCATAGCGTTAATAATTGTTTGATACAAAGCGTCTGCCGCCACTTCTTCCTTGCGCTGCACGGAAATGGGGATGGGCGAGAGTTTCAGGGTAATATCGATCGAATACATAGTTTAGCGTTCCCTTCCAAAAAACAAGTCAAAAACCATTGTATAACAGGGGTTGGGTGTTGGGGTTTTGGGGTGTTGGGGTTTTAGTGGAAATTCCCCTATCTCCCCATAGTTGCCCATCACCCACCGCCGATAACCTTAGGATCATAAGGGACTTGCGTAGGAGCGGCAGCTCACCTGTTAACATTTCATGTAACATCATCTCCAACTCAAACAAATCGCTATAACTTCCTACATCTTCCCCTAAAATTACCTCTGGAGCTGCATAGCTTTCAGTAAAAGCTTGAACACTGCGACTATTCTTTCTCAATCCTTGCCTTGCTGACCCAAAATCGATTAAAACCAGCCGTTTTTCATCGGTAATTAAGACATTATCTGGTTTTAAATCTAAATGATAAATATTTTGCTTCTCATCATGCACTGCTTCCCAAGCACTGACTAAATCATTCATTACCGACTCAATATCTTTCTCATTTAATCTCTTTTCTGGTTGTTTATCTAAAATATCTCTTAAAGTTTGTCCCTTCACCAATTCCATCACCAAATAAACGGTTATCTGGCAAGGGTTTTAAGAATTGTTAATTGCTCTGTTTTTGCCAACAACTCATCTAACTCAGCTACCTCATCAGCGCAGAGCAAAGATGCTGCATTTCTCATCACTAAATCATCTAAACGGGTTGGCTCTACTAGGGCCAATTGACAACTTGCCAGTGCTTTTAATTCATCCACACTCAAACCAATCAAATAATCTTGATCGAGGCCTAATGGATTGGCAAATCGAGAATAGGTGTTCCAGTCTAATAAAACCCCAACTCGTTCCCCTTGCTCATTTGTTAAGTATTCTACCGGCTTGGACAGATCAGAAACACCCAGAAGACAATGTCATCCTATTTTAGTAATTAACTCCAGAAAATGCCATTGATCGCCGATAAGGTTATCCTATTTTTGTTTTCCTAATTGTTAGGTTTTCTAAAAAGTTGAAAAAGTACGGGCGAAGCATTCGGATAGAAAATCTCTGGTTTCAGCGATAGGTTATTGTCCGAATGCTTCGCCCCTACAGGACGCAATTGCCGATAAGGTTATCTTATTTTTGTTTTCCTAATTGTTGGGCTTTATAAAAAGTTTCTAAACTGTGACTATCCCCGACAAAACGCCAGTGCCAGGGTTCATAATTAATACCCTGGGGATTATTTTCGGGGAAAGATAACTCGAAACTATACTGGGCAGCGTTATTTTGCAACCAACGAAAAGCGGCAGTATTAGCAAAACTGCTACTTAAATTCGTTGCGGGAGCGCTACCATCGCCAATATCGATCGCATAACCGGTATGATGTTCGCTGTAACCCGGAGGTGCGCTCACTTCTGCTCGTTTGCGGGTTTGCTGATTGCGTTGTTTTTTAACTTCAAAAAAGAGCTTTTCTTGGGTTGCTTTCGATCGAAATGCGGAAATCGGCATTAAAATCACCCCCGACCTTCTCGCGTCACTCTGCATCTGGATAAAAGCCTTGGCTGCTGCCTTCCTTAAACGCATAGCACCATCCCCAGTAATAGGGGCTAATTCCGTCTCTGGGGCCTCTTGATAGGGTAAATGACCTAGAATGTTCTCAATGGGGCTAGGAGTGGCTTTAATGGGGGGGGAGGGGTTAATAACCGGTTTTTTTACGGAAGCAGAGGGACGATTCAAGACTGCTATGGCAATTAGGCCGGTTCCCACCAGAGCGAGTAAACCGCTTGCGATCGTTATGAGACCATGGGGATTAGTAGTTTTTCTGTACTGGTTGTCCCGCAAAGCTTCGGGAATATCATCGATCGGTTTCACGGTTTACTTACCCTCCTGCAAGATAATTACATTATTCCCCGGCCACTCCATCTTGACGAGCAGCGTGTTGAACGGCGGCGGCCACAGCCGTAACTACACGACCATCAAAAACCGAGGGAATAATATTCTCTCGATCGAGATTAGCAGGAGTGATCAAAGAAGCGATCGCTTTGGCCGCTTCCAGATACATATTATCGGTGATTGCCCTAGCGCGACAGTCCAAGGCCCCGCGAAATAATCCGGGGAAAGCGAGAACATTATTAATCTGATTGGGATAATCGCTGCGTCCGGTAGCCACCACGGCCACCAAATCATTGATTAATTCCGGTTGAATTTCGGGAATCGGATTAGCCATGGCAAACACGATCGCATCTTTAGCCATTCCCTTGACCATTTCGGGAGTCAATACCCCCGGTGCGCTCACCCCCAAGAAGACATCAGCGCCTTTAAGAGCATCACCTAGCTTACCACTGGCGGCTACGGCCCAAGCTTGTTTTTCTGGGGTTAAATCGTCCCGTTTTTGGGAGAGGATACCAAGGGAATCACAGAGGATTATATTTGTAGCTCCTGCGGTTTTAAAGAGAGTAGCGATGGCGATACCCGCCGCACCCGCACCATTAATGACGATTTTGACTGTATCAAGCGATTTTTTGACCAATTTGAGGGCATTAATCAGGGCAGCCAGGGAAACGATCGCTGTACCATGTTGATCATCGTGGAAAACGGGAATATTTAATTCCGCTCGCAGACGTTTCTCGATTTCAAAACAGCGTGGAGCGCCGATATCCTCTAGGTTAATACCCCCAAAAACCGGAGCGATTCTTTTGACGGTTTCGATGATTTCTTCGGGGTCTTGGGTGGCTAAACAGATGGGAAAAGCATCAATTCCGGCGAATTCCTTGAATAACATCGCTTTCCCTTCCATGACTGGCAAGGCAGCCTCTGGCCCGAGATTTCCTAATCCTAATACCGCGCTACCATCGGTAACTACAGCGACGGTGTTGCCCTTGATGGTCAATGAGTACACCAGTTCGGGTTGGTGGGCGATAGCCGTGCAGATGCGACCAACTCCGGGGGTGTAGGCCATGGCCAGGTCATCTTGGGAGGTGAGGGGAATACGACTCTCAATGGAGATTTTACCCCGACGATGGAGATCGAAGGTGCGATCGGAAACTTTAAGAAGTTTAACATCCGGTAGAGCTTTAACCGCAGCGATAATCTGTTCCGCTTGGTCGGTACTAGCGGCATCAACCATCACTTCTCTGGTGCTAATCTTTAAATTGCGTTCGATTAGAGAAATTTGCCCTAAATTCCCCCCGACATCGGCGATCGCATTGAGGACAGAAGCGAAGGTTCCCGCTTGATTGGGGATTTCTATCTTGAGACTTAAACTATAGCTAGGATTGGGCGTTAAATGAACCATGCTGAAGGCTTCCAATACTGATAAATATTGATTATCTTCTATCTGTGGGGGACTTTGGTATCTAATCGTGCAGTTTCTTTAGCTATTAGGGTCTCTCTGGGCCTAACACCAGTGGAGCGGGGTGTGGGGTGTGGGGTGTGGGGTGTGGGGAGATGGCAAATTAGGTTAGACTTCATCTTGATGAGAAAGGCTGTAAATATTCCACATTTGTTGATAAGCAGTTTCTAAATCTCTGGTAAATTGTTTGGCATTCCAGAGGGGAGATGTATGACGAGATTGACGTAATTGATAACGGACTTCTTCGCGCAAATTTTTATCCAATCCTAACTTAATTCCCCACTGCACATATTCCTCCTCACTCCAAGCTATACCCTGACTAATGCCAGCATTTTTCATAAAAGTATAGCTATTGCGGGCTGCGAATTGTTCACCAACCCTAGTGACTAAAGGAATCCCCATCCAGAGGGTTTCTAGGGTTGTGGTAGCACCACTATAGGGATAGGTATCGAGAATTATATCAGCAATTCCTAGATTAGCGCGATGGGTTTCCTCATGCAAATCATTGGGCAAAAATCTTAATCTATCTTGACTAATTCCCAATTCGTCGGCACTTTTGAGAAATAATTCTCGAATGGTTTCTTTGTCGGCAAAACCTTTGATTAAAAGATAGCTATTAGGAACCTGTTGGAGAATCTGCAATTGCAGACAAATCATGTTTAAGGTGCGTTTTAATCCCGATTGCACGGTCAGATAAATAATAGCATCATCGGGAATATTTAAATCAGTTCTTCTCCTAGTGGGAACACCCACTTCAAAACCATCCACGGATAAATAAGAGTTAGGAAGTCGGATAATTTTTTCTGAATAAATTTCTTCAGCATTTTTGGGTAAAACGTAGTTATCGGCAATAAAATAATCAATAGCAGGAATTCCCGACGCATCTAATCCTAACCAAGTTACTTGTATCGGTGCTGGTTTTAAAGCCATTACTAGATAAGTTGTATTATTGGTTAAGCTATCAAGATCCACTAAAATATCTAAGTTATCTTGACGAATTTGGGCAGTTATTTGTTCAATTTTTGCTGGCAAGTTATAGCTATAATCTGAGTTATTTATAAACCATTTTTCAGTAATTTCGTCTGCTGCTTGGTTGACAAAATAGGTGTAAATTTCAAATTTATCTCGATTATGATAGTGAAATAACCAGCGACTTAACCAACCCACAGAATGACGACGGAGAGTATGGGCAATATAACCAATTTTTATTTTTCTTGCTGGAGATTTTGGAGAAGAAACAGGAGCAATATATTTATAGCGGGTTCTTACATCTGCTTGAAAAATTTCCGCTAGTTTACTTTGTAAATAGCGATTAATTTTGGGATTATCTTGATAGTAGGGAAGACAGATAGTAACTCCTAAAATAGAGTCAATAATAAAAGGACGTGCATTAAATTGTTTAGCATTAATTTGTCCCTCGATTAGTTGTATTAATTCATCGATAAATTTAGGTAAATTTCCTGAGAGGGGGACAAGCGAGCTAGAAGGTAGATAGGGCAAGCGATATCGCTCTTTGTCCTTTGATGTAATCCTTCAACCGATAGCGGCTAATTTGCATTAGCTCTTCTATATTTTTTTGGAACATTTGATGTAGCCCG
>NZ_JADBTX010000119.1:0-34215 GCF_020245945.1 Microcystis sp. M015S2 | reverse complement strand
CTCTAAGACTTTCTGGTATAGTTCACTTATCATTTTCGTTATTTAGGTCATATATAGTAAATATGACTTATCTTTTTTGGGAGTCTGTGTCTGTATTCCATGCTACATAAGCTTTTCAGCTTGCTTGTCCCCCTGTCAGAGCATTGCCTTAATATCTTAGCCCAGATTCTTGAACAACAGGTTAAATTCATCTTCAACAGGTTAGGGAAGTGGCTTAAAAAAAATTAGCTTGCTCAGGGTTGACAAACTTTCCTTGAACCACTTGATCAATGAAGTAGTCGTGCAGAATTAATGGCTATTTTTGAGAGAGGCACTCTGGCAAGGGGCGGCTTTTTACCCCATCCCCCATCTCCTAAATCCCCGACCGGTTACTGATAACAGAAAAATCCCCTATTCCCCAATAACTAAAGGAAAGATAAAGTTATCGATCGCCCTCCGGAGCCAGTGTCAGAATAAAAGCAGGGAGATGACCAAGGAAAACCGACAACTCTCCATCTTTTTCCCGTCATCGCCCCTAAAATTTATTTGGTTCAGATTTATGCAAACTGCCAATCCTCGTCAAACGGAGAAAAAAGAGCATCCCAGTGGCGATAAACGCTTCAAAGTCCTCGACATTACCATGAAGCGGGCAGGATATAATCAATCAGCCCTGATTGAAGTCCTGCACAAAGCCCAAGAAGCCTTTGGATTCCTAGAAGAAGATGTTCTCCTCTACGTTGCCCGGGCGCTAAAACTGCCCCTCAGTCGCGTCTATGGGGTAGCAACCTTCTACCATCTCTTTTCCCTGAAACCGGCGGGAAAACACACCTGTATCGTCTGTATGGGGACTGCTTGTTATGTCAAAGGCAGCGGCAAAATCCTCGAAGACATCGAAAACAGCTTTGATGTCAAAGTGGGAGAAACCACCGCCGATGGAGAAATTTCCCTAGTGTCGGCCCGTTGTATCGGGGCCTGTGGGATTGCACCGGCCGTGGTCTTCGATGGAGTCGTGGCCCCGAAACAAGATTCGGAAACTGTCTTAGCGAAACTACAGAGTTTCTCCCAGTAATTTTTCACTTTAGTGGATTGAGAAGAATATGGACTTACAAGAATTATTGGCAGTGGCCGAGAAAGAAAAAACTAGACAAAAAAGCATCCGGGTGCATTGTTGCACTTCCACCGGTTGCCAAGCTGCTAACTCCCTCCAAATCGAAAAAAACCTCGCCACTGCCGTGAAAGAGGCACACCTAGAGGATACAGTCGAAGTGGTGGGGGTCGGTTGTATGGGTTTTTGTGGTCGCGGTCCGTTGGTGGAAGTGGATCCCCAGGATCTCTTATACGAAGAAGTCACCCCGGAAAGTGCGGCCAGCATTATTGCAGCCTTAAACGGCGGCAAAACCGAGGTGCAATTAGGGGACTCAAAACATCCCTTTTTCTCCCATCAAGTCAAAATTGTCCGGGAAAATAGCGGTAAAATCGATCCCGATCGCATTGAGGAATATATCGCCGTCGGGGGTTATCAATCTCTCTACAAGGCCCTCTACGAGATGACTCCGGCCCAGGTGGTGGAGGAAATCATCAAAAGCGGTTTGCGTGGCCGGGGCGGTGCGGGTTATCCCACTGGTTTAAAATGGGCGACGGTGGCTAAACAACCGGGTCAACAAAAATACGTTATCTGTAATGCCGATGAAGGCGACCCCGGGGCGTTTATGGACCGCAGTGTTTTGGAAAGTGACCCCCATTTAGTCCTGGAAGGAATGGCGATCGCTGCCTATGCTGTGGGGGCGGATCATGGTTATATCTATGTTAGAGCCGAATATCCTCTGGCGATCGATCGTCTGCAAAAAGCGATTAATCAGTCCAAAAAATTTGGTTTAATGGGTTCCCAAGTCTTCGAGTCCACTTTCGATTTTAAGGTGGATATCCGCATCGGGGCGGGAGCTTTTGTCTGTGGAGAGGAAACCGCTCTCATCCATTCCATCGAAGGCGGCCGCGGCACTCCCCGCACCCGTCCCCCCTATCCGGCCCAATCGGGCCTCGATGGTTGTCCCACCCTGATTAATAACGTGGAGTCCTACGCTAATATCGCCGCTATTATCCGCGAGGGAGCCGCTTGGTACGCTAATATCGGTACTGCCAGCAGTAAAGGCACAAAAATCTTCGCTTTAACGGGAAAAATCCGCAATAATGGGCTGATTGAAGTGCCGATGGGCATTACTCTCCGGGAAATTGTCGAGGAGATGGGGGGTGGTATTCCCGATGGTCAAGTGAAAGCGGTACAAACCGGCGGACCCTCTGGGGGTTGTATTCCCGCTAATTTACTCGATACTCCCGTGGATTACGAATCCTTAGCCAAACTCGGTTCGATGATGGGATCTGGGGGGATGGTGGTTATGGATGATACCACCAGCATGGTGGAAGTGGCGAAATTCTATATGGAATTCTGTCGCGAGGAGTCCTGTGGTAAATGTATCCCCTGTCGCACGGGAACAGTACAAATGTTTGAATTATTGGCCAAAATTATCGCTCGAAAAGCCGATATTCACGACCTCGAAAACCTAGAACATCTCTGTCAAATGGTCAAAGAAACCAGTCTTTGTGGTCTTGGTCAAAGCGCTCCCAATCCGATTTTAAGTACCCTAAAGTATTTTAAGGAGGAATATCTGGCTCTGTTACAGGAAACCAAGCACCCCGTCTCTGTTTGAGAATAACTCGCTCGAGGCCTAACAATCTTCGGCCTCGAGCAATTTTTTCGGTTACGCGAAGTCTGGTGGGCTGCCGGGTTATCTTGAAGAGAGTTAGCAGTAGTCTCAGGAGACAATAGATTATGACTTGGCGCGGCTCAACCGATACAAAAGATCGCATTTTTGCAGCTTTAGTATATCTTTTACCCTTATATTCGGCTTTTGCCTTCGGTATCTTTATCTTTCAGCAAATTCCTTTTTTAGGAGCGGCCTTAGCAATAGTTTTAACTCCCTTAGCTTTTCTCTATAGTTCTCTGGGAAGCTTTGGCAGTTTAATTATCTTTTTCGTTCTCTTTTTTGCCGTGGTACGCAATCCCCGCATCAGTCATTTTATCCGGTTTAACACCATGCAGGCGATTTTAATCGATATTTTGGTGTATTTATTGGGATTGGCCTTAGGTTTCGTCGCTAGGGGTTTAGGGGCGAATTTAGTGGTAGAAACTCTTTTTAATGTCGTCTTTTTAGGAGCATTTGCCGCCTGTGTTTACAGCATTATACAGTCGGTTATCGGTAAATACGCCGATATTCCCACAATTTCCGAGGCGGCCTATTCCCAGGTGGGAGGTTAGGTTAACTTGAGTTTGTCCCCTTTTTCGGCTACAGTCTCTCCAGAATCAATGCGTTCGCTGCCAGGCCACATCTATGAGTCCATTTAAACAGACGCTACGGGAACTCAACGCTCAGAAGGGGAAAATAGCCGCTTCTGTGGGCAGAAAAACGCCTAAACGGGTTAATCGTTGGTTTAAATGGCTTTCTCCCGGTCTTTTTGTCAAACGCTGGCTTTTAATTAGTTTAACCGGCGTTTTTCTCACCTCCTTCGGTTTGGCTATTTGGGTAAAATTAACCCCAGTTAATCGCTTTTTAGAGTTTGTTTCCCAAGCATTAGAAACGATCGCCCGTTTGGTCCCTAATTCTGTTTCCGGGCCGCTGGCGGTTTTGTTGGGTGTCTTTTTGTTATTCTGGGGTCAGAGTCGCACCGTCGAAACGATTACAGAAGCACTACAACCGGACGCATCGGAGGAATTAGTTGATCTCCTACGCACCCATCGTCGTCTCCATCGCGGCCCGAAAATTGTGGCCATCGGTGGCGGTACGGGTTTATCGACGCTTTTACGCGGTTTAAAACAGTATAGTTCTAATATCACCGCTATTGTCACCGTAGCTGATGATGGCGGTTCTTCGGGCCGATTACGCCGGGAAATGGGCATTTTACCCCCGGGGGATATTCGCAATTGTATCGCCGCTTTAGCCGATGAGGAAAAGTTATTAACGGAATTGTTTCAATATCGCTTTCATGCCGGAGATGGTTTATCGGGCCACAGTTTTGGTAATTTATTTATCAGCGCTATGACCGAGATTACCGGCGATCTGGAACAGGCGATCGATGCTAGTGCCAAAGTTTTGGCCATTCGCGGTAAAGTTCTACCTGCTACCCTTACCGATGTTAGTCTCTGGGCTAAGTTAGCCGATGGGCGCATTATTGAGGGAGAATCGAAGATAACCGAAGCTATGGGGCAAATTCGTCAGATTGGCTGTCATCCTGCCGATCCGGTCGCTTTACCGGCTGCTTTAGCGGCGATCAGGGATGCAGATTATATTATCATCGGGCCGGGTAGTCTTTATACCAGTATTATCCCTAATTTGTTGGTTCCCGCAATTCGTCAGGCCCTAGCACAGGTGACAGTCCCCCGCGTCTATGTTTGTAATATTATGACCCAGCCGGGGGAAACGGATAATTATTCGGTGGCTGATCATATTCGGGCGATCGAAAAAGTCTGCGAGGAACGCGTCTTTGATGCAGTTTTAGCCCAAAGAACTGCACCATCGCCCCAATCTCTGCAATTATACGCCCAAGAGCATAGTCATCCTGTGTTTTTAGACCGCGAGGAGGTGGGAAAAATGGGTTATCGGATTGTTTTAGCGAATGTAATGGCAGAAGATGAAGTTACTGCCAAAGTTAGTCATGATCCCCAACGTTTAGCGCGAGTTTTATGGCGCTGGTATGCTAAAAAGTGAATAGCGAGATGACTAAATGTTTTTATCTAGCTTTGTCAAGTTATAAAATCATATTTTTGGCTTTAATTTGCCGACATTAGCCAAATTTGCTGATTAAAGCCCTAGGAAAAAATTAGCCGAAAAACCATTTCGCCTTATTCTGTGTTATACTCAGATTTTGAAGAGAGATGATCATGCACTACTCTACTAAATCTAATCAAGAGACAGGTGCGACAGTCTATTCCCCAAGCGATGGAAGTGAATTAATTCCTGCTGAGGTTAAACTAGATATAAACGGGCAAAACTATCAATCACTTAATATACCTCTCCCAGAGGGCTATACAGTAGATGATGAAGGAATCATCAATAACTATGGTAGCGAACCCAAGATTTATCTATCAAAATCCCCATCTTTAGAACAGCAAAAATGGTATATTTTGCAAGGAGTAGGGGCGGTTTTATTGGTTGCTTTGGTGTTATTAATCACCTTTTCCGTTAGCTAGATAAAAACCGTAGGATTGACATTTAAGTTGAGCGAGACAGGAAAACTTTAATTTACACCATAGAGTCTGCATCCCAAGTATCGGGAGCATATATTGGAACCGACTCTATCTATCTGTCCAAATAGTAAATCTGACAGCTGAACTTTTTTACTTTGCTAAACTTGACAATTTTTTTCAGTTTTTTGTGGGTTGCTTCGTGATCAACAATAGAACAACCAATAGAGATAACTTCTCAAAGGAAATTCAACAGGTATGAAATTTAATCCTTCTCTTAGTCAAGAACCTCGCTATCAGGCAATTCCTGTTATGCAGATAACTTCCAAAGAAACCCTTCTCCATTGGTTAGAACGGACAGGAAGATTAAAATTACGTCAACCTGATGCTCATCCCGATTTGCAAATTTTAGAAGAACTAGACGATATTATCGATCCAGATAATTATGCTATAGAAGAAGAAGAATAAATAGTCTGACTGGGAGTTAGGAGTGAAATTTTAATTATCTAATATTCAGGAGATTAAGAAAGTGGTATCAACGAAAAAAACGGCTTTAATTTACTGTGAAAATCAATTTGGACGTGTGGACGGAAAAACGGCAGCTGGCTTGATCCGACAATCAGAAATATATACAATTGTTGGTGTGCTGGATAGTTCCTTAGCAGGAAAAGATGCGGGAGAAGCATTAGGAGACAAAAAAAATCATATTCCCATTTTTGCCAATTTACAAACAGCCTTAGAAAAACTTAGAGATGTTCCCAATTGTTATATCTACGGCAAAGCACCCTTAGAAGCGTTTATTCCCCCCCTAGAAAGGCTGCTAATTTTAGAAGCAATGGCAGAAGGAATGGAGATTATTAATGGTTTGCATCAATTCTTCTCCGAGGATTTAGAATTTAGGGAGCAAGCTAGTCAGTATGGTGTGCAAATTACAGACATTCGTAAACCACCACAATTAGCTGATCTTCATGTATTTACTGGGCAAATTTCCCAAGTAAATATACCCGTTATTGCCTTTTTAGGAACCGATTGTGCTTGCGGAAAAATGACCACTGCGGTAGCAGTTAATCAAACTCTCCAAGGCTTGGGTATTAAGTCTGTCTTAGTCGCTACTGGACAAACTAGCTTGATGCAGGGAGCAAGATATGGGGTTTCGATCGACGCTTTGGTTTCTCAATTTGTCATCGGTGAAATTGAAAATGCTGTGGTTCAAGCTTTTGAGCAAGAAAAACCCGATATTATTTTAGTGGAAGGACAAAGTTCTCTGAGTCATCCTGCTTTTATGGGTTCCGTGGGAATTTTGAAAGGAAGTAGGCCCGATGGGATTATTTTACAACATCCCCCAGCCCGAAAATTTCGCTGTGATTTTCCTCATTTAGCCATGCCAAAATTACAGGAAGAAATTTCACTAATTGAGGCAATTTCTCCCACTAAAGTTATCGCTATTGCGATTAATCACGAAAATCTCACCGCAGCAGCCACTGAGCGTATTATTGCCAAATATGAGCGAGATTTTCAGTTACCGACTACTGATGTTTTGTTACACGGATGTGAGAAATTAGTCCAAGCTTTATGCGATCGCTTTCCGAAATTAAACCAGAAAATCAAAGGAGAAATTTTAGCTGCAATTCCCGCAATTGGGAGCAAATAGGCTGATGAAAGACCTTTTACCCAGAATCGAGATTTCTCTCCCGAAAATACGCCATAATGCTCGTTTACTCTGCCAATTATACGGCAGCAAGGGACTTTCTGTGATGGGAGTTTCCAAAGCGATTTTGGGTGATCCCTCGATCGCCTTGGCGATGATTCAAGGTGGAGTCAACTTTATCGCTGACTCTCGAATCGAAAATATTCTCAAAATGAAACAAGCAGGAATAGTGACAACTTTTGTTCTGTTGCGTACTGCCTTGAGTCAAGCAGAATCAGTGGTTAACATTGCAGATATCAGCTTAAATACCGAATTAGCAACAATTCAGGAACTTTCCTATTATGCTCAAGAAAAGCAAAAAATACACCGCATTATTATCATGACGGAGTTAGGGGATTTACGCGAAGGTGTACTGCCGAAAGATCTGGTCAAGTTCATCAAAAAGACCCTCGCTTTTCCCTTTATCAAAATTATTGGACTGGGTTGTAATTTGGCTTGTTATGGAGGTATTAAACCTGATAGCCATAATATGAGCAAATTATCTGTATTAACAGATACAATTGAGCAGGAATTTTTAATAAAATTACCGATTATTTCAGGAGGCAATTCTGCTAACTATCAATGGTATCAAAAAAGTAGCGAAGTTGGTCGGATTAATAATCTGCGTTTAGGAGAATCAATTTTATTAGGTTGTGAAACAGTTAATCGACAAGTGATACCAGGCTTATATACCGATGCTTTTCGGTTAATTGCTGAAGTAATCGAATCCAAAGATAAACCATCTCTACCCTCTGGAGAAATTGGTCGAGATGCTTTTGGTAATGTTCCCAGCTTTATCGATCAAGGCATTCACCGTCGAGTTATTATTGCATTAGGAAGACAGGATATTCTTATCTCTGGATTACAAACAAGTCAGGATATAAAAATATTAGGTTCTAGTAGCGATCATCTAGTTCTTGATAGTCATAACAAGAAGTTAAAAGTAGGAAGCGAAGTCAGTTTTAATCTTGATTACGGAGGACTTTTAACAGCCATGACTTCTCCTTTTATTACTAAAAGTTATGCTCTCAATGCAGTAGCACAACTGTCTTGATCGATTAATAAATATCCACAGATATATTTAGGGTTTGCTGAAAAACTTTTTCAGCAAACCCTATGTACCTCCTGTTTTTGGGGGTTATTGTCACTAGAATAGGCAACAAAAGCTTCCCGCAAGAAGCTTGTAACTGATGCAGATGGATAAATTCTGGGAAGAAATCAAAATCCCCCTCAATCCTTAACAAATTCCTAATCATCTCGTTTGTCCCTATGATCAGCCGTCCCGAGGTATAATTCCCCTACTTTCGGGTTATTGAGTAAATCTTGACCCGATCCCTGAAAACGATCTTGACCACTTTCTAAAACATAACCTCGATCAGACATCATTAGGGCTTTTTTGGCATTCTGTTCCACTAAAATAATTGCAGTTCCCGTCTGATTAATCGCTTTTATCTGTTCAAAAACGCTGGTTACTAAGATAGGAGATAAAGCTGCCGAAGGTTCATCGAGAATTAATAAATCCGGTTCCAACATCAGCGCTCGTCCCATGGCTAACATCTGTCTTTCTCCTCCGGATAAAGTGCCAGCTTTCTGACGACGGCGCTCGAGCAAACGGGGAAACATGGCATAAATGCGCTCTTTTAAAGATTTTATATTTCCTTTGCTCGTAAAAGCTCCCATTTCCAGATTTTCCTCTATGCTCAGGGATGGAAAAACATTAGCAATTTGGGGAACATAACCCATTCCGAGGGTAACGATTTGATTAGATTTCCAACCGGCGATATTTTGTCCCTTAAAAGTGATAGTTCCAGCACTGGGTTTTAATAAACCAAAAATCGTCTTAGCAAGGGTAGATTTTCCCGCACCATTGGGACCGATAACCGTGACTAATTCCCCCGGTGCAATGCGAAAGTTAACCCCTTGCAATATGTATAAATCCTGCACATAACCGGCATAAACTTGTTCAACTTCTAAAAGATAATCCATGGTAAGGTAAAAAGGAGATAGGAGAGAGTAATATGAATTATGAATTATGAATTATGAATTGGGAAGTGGGGAAGTGGGGAGCATTTTCAGTGAACAGTAAGCAGTAAACTGAAAACTCACAACTGATAACTGATAACTGATAAATTAGGGAGTTTTTTGTAAATCGGGACGTTCTTCTGGCAGAATTGCACCTTCGACGGGACATACTTGAAGACAGATACCACAGTCGATACAAGTGGCAAAATCAATCCAATACCAATCGGTTCCTTTAACATTTTTACCAGGTCCCGGATGGATACAAGCAACAGGACAAGCGGAAACGCAATCGGCAACCCCTTCACAAATTCCAGTGACGATCGAATGTGGCACAGTGTTTTCTCCTCTAATTCTTAACATTACTTTACCACTTTTAGGCACTGCCGTGCCAGGATCGGATCATTGTTAGGAAACTTTCTCTTAATTCCCTAAAATATTGGGAGTTTTTTCTTGATCTTAGCAAGAAGTAAAATAGAAGTTTTCGCTAGGGTTTTTACTATTCCCTTACGAGAGGATAAATAGTTAATTTCTTCCCGTAATTCCTGATTATTTTTCTGGAGATAGTTATGATTATTATCTAATTCTTTTAGGGATATTACCATCTCTTGCATAGTACGATAATCTTGCTGTTGTTTGAGATACATTATCTGTTGTGCTTCCTGTAATTTTCTTAACTCTAACCAGACTTGATCCTGACTTGATTCCTTACTTTCACTGAGCGCATACTGGAAAAAATTAGTGATTTCTTCCGCTATTGTTTGATTAACTTCAAAAAACTCGATAATATTAATCTTTTCGGGGGTAATTTTCGGGTATAACTTTCTTAAATCTTGGGCAATATTAGAGGAAAAAGCGATGATTCTAGAAGCGGATAAAATTGCATAGTGTTTTTCTAAATCTACTGGTAAATTGCCGTTTTCTTCTGGGAATTCAGAAGCAAGCAAAAGTAGAGAAGGAGTGGTTAAGGGACTGGTATAAAAAGTGGAAATAAATAAATTTGCCTGTAGGCGATCGCAAATAGCTTGAATTTTTCTGGCATCCTTTCCCGTACAATTATAATCGTAGGATTCCGCGGGCCAATATTTAAATTCTTCCCATCGTGGTGCGCTGTTATTTCTATCTAAAATAACAATGTATTGACTAAATTCTAATTGACTCCAATGCTCTAGAATTGAATACCAAACCCTGGCTAATTTTCCTTGATCGATTTGAAAAATTACGCCATCAATAACAATAATTGGGGGTTTCTTCTGGGAGATAGCTTGAATTGTTTGCAATTTTTCTCGCTCATCTTCCTGTAAAATTATTCCTAAATCTTCCATCTTAACTAGATTGGGTTTAATTTCTATATCCTTAATTTCTGGGTGAGGAATTTCATAGATTTTACACACCTGATAATGTTCTTGTAATGCTTGACCATTACTGCCATGTTCTAAACCTTGAAGATTTAAATAATATAAACCTAAAATCTCAGGAATTAAAGCCATTTTTTCGCCTTGAATGCCGATTCTTAACCAAAATTCGTAATCACCAGCACAGCGAAAATTTTCCTGAAAATAACCATATTTATCGTGCAGCATTTTTCGCCACATTGGTTGAGAACCCACACAACAACCTTGACACATCTGTTGATAGGAGTAATTTGGCCAATTCCAATGTTTTAAAGCTTGGGTGGTGGCAAAAGTATCATTTTTGAGGGTGGTAATTAATTGATCGGCATAAACTAAACTAATCTCTCTATTGTTATCTAGATAATTAGCCATAATTTCCAGAGCATTGAAACAGCGACGATCATCAGTGTTCCCATTGGTGATATAGGAACCCCTAGCTAGTTTAATAGCACGATTCCAAGCTTGATAAAGGGTTTCTCGTTCTTGAGTTCTCTGGTAAATAATATTAGGATAATTTTCTTGAAACTCTTGGATAATCTCCCCTTCATTCTCCGGAGAAGCACTATCGATAATAATAATTTCTACTTCTCCCTTTTCATAAAGAGTTTGAGTAACTAAATCCTCTAGACAACCCCGGATAAACTCCGCTGATTTATAGGTAGAAACAATTACAGAAACTTTGATCCTCTGCACTGGTATAGAGTTATTATAACTAGGATTCATTGGCTTATCTTGTCGCAATTCAAGACAGGGAAATTTTTTGATAATTCTGGAAAAGAAGATTTTAAGACTCTATATTCGATCAAGAGAATTGTCAAGATGTTATCGACTCTTATTGAAGATACCAGTTTATTTACCTTTGGCTTGTGACTTGACATAATAAAAAACTATAATAGGAAGGCTGTGGAAAATGAGCAACAATGACCGTATCTTCCTCCCTAGACTGGCTAACCCGTGGCACCAGTGATTTATTCCCCCATCAACCCGACTCCCAAGATCCTAGGGAAAATTTAACCCAACTACTGCAAACTACCGATCGCCCTTTAAGAATTAAACTAGGTATTGACCCCACCGGCAGCGATATTCACCTAGGTCATAGTATCCCTTTTCGGAAACTGCGTGCTTTCCAGGATGCCGGTCATGTAGCAGTGGTGATTATTGGCGATTTTACCGCTAGAATCGGCGATCCGACGGGAAAATCGGAAGTTAGAAAACAATTAACCATCGAAGAAGTGAGAGCCAATGCCGAGAATTATCTGGCACAATTGCGCCCAATTTTAGATTTTAACACCCCTAATCGCCTAGAAATTCGCTATAACTCGGAATGGTTGGGGAAATTAGACCTCTCGCAAATTCTCGAACTCCTCTCCACCATGACCGTCGGGCAAATGTTGGCAAAAGAAGGCTTTTCCGAACGCTACGACAAGGAAAACCCGATTTTTCTCCATGAATTTCTCTATCCCTTAATGCAGGGTTATGATTCCGTCGCTATCGAGGCCGATGTCGAATTGGGAGGAACCGATCAAAAATTTAATATTGCCGTTGGTCGTGATTTACAGAAATATTTCGGCAAAAAACCGCAATTCGGGCTACTTTTACCGATTTTAATCGGAACCGATGGCAGTCAAAAAATGTCCAAATCCCTGAATAACTATGTGGGATTGCGGGAATCGGCCCTGTCCATGTACTCGAAACTGGAAAAAACCCCCGACGCTTTGTTAAAAGATTATTACGAACTATTGACAAATTTGCCCTTAGATGCTATGCCGAGCAATCCGCGAGAGGCACAAAAACAACTGGCGATCGAGGTAGTTGCCCAGTTTCACGGAGAAGAGGAGGCATTAAAGGCACAAAAAACGGCGCAAGAGATAGTTCTACAGGGAAATACGGCAGCTGCGGCTTCTGTACCCGAATTTTCCCTCGCGGCGGTCACTTTTCCCCTGAAATTATTCTATCTTCTCTCGGCCACCGGCTTGTGTAAAAGTAGCGGCGAAGGGAGAAGACAGATTCAGGGGGGTGCGGTGAGGATCGATAGCGAGAAAATCACCGATGTGGACAAAAGTTTTGAGACAGCCGAAGCTTTAACGGGAAAAGTCCTACAGGTGGGCAAAAATAAATTTATTCGCTTCGTAGCTTAAATAAGCGAAAAAGTCCCTATTCTCCGGCTTTTTCGACGATTTCTACTTCAAAATCTCGAAAATGGGCTTTAAACTTTTTACTGAACTCGACGAGGACGGGTAGGTTGGCGCTAACCGGTCTACCACGCCATTCGCTGACAATAGCTTTTACCTCTCCTTCTAACCCTTTCACGTCAAAAGGCTCTGATTTGTGTTCAGGATGGTGATAAACTACCACGGAATCAATTATACGAACTCGATCGCCAACTTTCATAAACTCTCTAGCGAAGACAAACGCCTATTGTATCTTTGAAAACAATCTTATCATTGTACGCGATATCAGTGATCAGTAAACAGTGATCAGCTTCTGAAGGCAAGAGGCAAAAGACACAAGCAAACAAGGTCATTAAACCTAAATAAAGCTTTAGGGAATAGAGGGTGACAACATATACAATGATTGGGGTTTATAGTCAAGCAACCCTAAGCCTATGCCACGCCGTGATGACTTACAGAAAATCCTAATCTTGGGCGCTGGCCCGATTGTCATCGGACAAGCCTGTGAATTCGACTATTCGGGAACTCAAGCCTGTAAAGCCCTACGAGAAGAAGGTTATGAGGTAATTTTAGTCAATTCTAACCCCGCCTCGATCATGACCGATCCAGAAATGGCCGATCGCACCTACATTGAACCAATTCTGCCGGAAATTGTCGAGAAAATTATCGCCAAAGAACGTCCTGATGCGATTCTACCGACTATGGGCGGTCAAACTGCCCTCAATACCGCCGTAGCTTTGGCCAAAAGCGGCGTTTTAGAAAAATATAACGTGGAACTGATCGGGGCAAAACTTCCCGCTATTGAAAAAGCCGAAGATAGGGAACTATTCAAAAAAGCAATGGAGAAAATCGGTGTTCCCGTCTGTCCTTCGGGGATTGCCAACAATTTAGAAGAAGCAAAAGCGATCGCCCATCAGATCGGTTCCTATCCTCTCATTATCCGGCCGGCCTTCACTTTAGGGGGAAC
The DNA here is from genome assembly GCF_020245945.1 of Microcystis sp. M015S2. Classification (NCBI taxonomy): domain Bacteria; kingdom Bacillati; phylum Cyanobacteriota; class Cyanophyceae; order Chroococcales; family Microcystaceae; genus Microcystis; species Microcystis sp. M015S2. The sequence continues at coordinate 20,762 of NZ_JADBTX010000119.1, read as the reverse complement.
GGGGGGCGGTATTGCCTATAACCAAGAAGAATTTGAACCGATGGCCCAGTATGGTCTAGATTGTTCGCCTACATCGCAAATTCTCGTTGAAAAATCCCTAATTGGCTGGAAAGAATACGAATTAGAGGTCATGCGCGATCTAGCCGATAACGTGGTGATCATCTGTTCGATCGAAAACTTTGACCCGATGGGGGTCCATACCGGCGACTCGATTACGGTTGCGCCCGCCCAAACCCTAACCGATAAAGAATACCAACGCCTCCGGGACTATTCTAAGGCAATTATTCGGGAAATTGGCGTAGAAACCGGCGGATCAAACATCCAATTCTCCGTTAATCCCACTAACGGCGACGTAATCGTGATTGAGATGAATCCCCGGGTATCCCGTTCTTCGGCCCTGGCATCAAAAGCCACGGGATTCCCGATCGCTAAATTTGCCGCTAAACTAGCAGTAGGCTACACTTTAGACGAAATTCCCAACGATATCACCAAAAAAACCCCGGCTTCCTTTGAACCGACTATCGATTACGTCGTCACCAAAATTCCTCGCTTTGCCTTCGAGAAATTCCCCGGCTCCCAACCGATTCTAACCACCCAGATGAAATCCGTCGGGGAAGCCATGGCTATCGGTCGAACTTTCCAAGAATCCTTTCAAAAAGCACTTCGCTCCCTAGAAACGGGCCGTTTTGGCTTTGGTTGCGATAAAGTCGAAACTCTCCCCCCTCTCTCGGAAGTCCGGGCTAGTTTGCGAACACCCAACCCCGAACGAGTTTATAGTATCTATCATGCTTTTAAATTGGGCATGAATGGGTCGGAAATCCACGAACTAACCGGGATTGATCCCTGGTTCCTCGATAAATTGGCCGATTTGATGGAAACTGAGAAGTTTCTCAAACGAACTCCCCTGAAAAGTCTCGGCAAAGAGGACCTATTCGCTATTAAACAACAGGGTTTTAGCGATCGCCAAATCGCCTTCGCCACCAACACCAGCGAGGACGAAGTAAGAAGTTATCGCAAGGGTTTAGGTATTGTTCCCGTTTATAAAATGGTGGACACCTGCGCGGCGGAATTTGAAGCCCTGACACCCTATTATTATTCCACCTACGAACGGGTAGAATCGGAAGTTTTACCCTCCGATAAACGCAAAGTGATGATCCTTGGTGGTGGTCCCAATCGCATCGGTCAGGGGATAGAATTTGACTACTGTTGTTGTCATGCCGCTTTTTCCCTCAGTCAAGCCGGTTTTGAGACGATTATGGTCAACTCTAACCCGGAAACTGTCTCCACCGATTACGATACCAGCGATCGCCTTTACTTTGAACCCCTGACTAAAGAAGATGTCTTAAATATCATCGAAGCGGAACAACCAGAGGGTTTAATTATTCAATTCGGTGGGCAAACTCCCTTAAAACTAGCCCTTCCCCTGCAAAAATATTTAGAATCGCCTAATTGTCCCGTAAATACCAAAATTTGGGGAACTTCACCCGATTCGATCGATGCCGCCGAAGATCGGGAACGTTTTGAACAAATCCTCCGACAATTAGATATCCGACAACCCCCCAACGGTATTGCCCGCAGTTTCCAAGAATCCCAAGCCGTGGCTAAACGCATCGGTTATCCCGTAGTAGTACGTCCGTCCTATGTTTTAGGCGGTCGGGCGATGGAAATCGTCTATTCCGATAGCGAATTGGAACGCTATATGAAGTATGCGGTACAGATAGAACCAGATCACCCGATTTTAATCGATAAATTCCTCGAAAATGCCATCGAAGTGGATGTGGATGCCCTGTCAGATGCCACGGGAACAGTAGTTATCGGGGGATTAATGGAACATATCGAACAAGCGGGCGTACATTCGGGCGATTCTGCCTGTTCTATCCCCCATACGTCCCTGAGCGCCCCGGTTTTAACCACAATTCGACAATGGACGGTGGAACTAGCGAAAGCTTTAAAAGTAATCGGTTTGATGAATATCCAGTATGCGGTACAGGGGGAGACAGTTTATATCTTAGAAGCGAATCCCCGCGCTAGTCGTACCGTTCCCTACGTTTCCAAAGCAACGGGAGTTCCTCTGGCAAAAGTTGCCTCCCTCGTCATGTCGGGCCGAACCCTGACGGAATTGGGTATCATCAGCGAAGCAATTCCCCGTCATATTGCCGTAAAAGAAGCGGTTTTACCCTTCCAGAAGTTCCCTGGTGCCGATACTCTCCTGGGACCAGAAATGCGTTCTACAGGCGAGGTAATGGGGATTGACAGCGATTTTGGCAAAGCTTTCGCTAAAGCAGAAATGGCCGCCGGCGTGATTTTAGCCACCAGTGGGACGGTTTTTGTCTCGATGAACGATCGCGATAAAACCCCCATGGTCCCCGTGGTTAAGGATCTGCAATCCCTCGGTTTTCGAGTTGTCGCCACTTCGGGAACTCGTGAAGTTTTGTTAGAAAACGGTTGCGAAAATATCGATTTAGTGCTAAAGATTCACGAAGGTCGTCCCCACGTTATCGATTGGATCAAAAATGACTGGATTCAGTTTATTGTCAATACTCCCAGTGGTGAAGAATCCCAAAATGATGGCCGACAAATTCGCCGCACTGCCCTCGATTATAAGTTACCCATTATCACCACTATCGCCGGGGCAAAAGCGACAGTAGCGGCCTTAAAATCCCTGCAATCCCAACCTTTAGAGGTGAAAGCTTTACAGGATTATCTCGCCTAATTTTCAGTTATCAGTTATCAGTTATCAGTTATCAGTTATCAGTTATCAGTTATCAGTTCACTCTTTACTGATTACTGTTTACTGTTCACAGCAAAAAAGCTCCCCACTTCCTAATTCATAATTCATAATTCCTAATTCCCATGACCGATACTCTAAACGATTATAAAAACCTAATTACTGAACTGATTAACCGTTATAAAAACCGCGTCGATTTCCTGACAATTCGTCTAGAAGAAGCGCGGGGGACAAATATTCTACTACGTTCCGAACGAGTGGAAACCCTCAGCGAAGGTATTGCTATCGGTGGTCAGGTACGCGCCTGTTATAAAGGAGGTTGGGGATTTGCCAGCTTTAATCAATTATCCAGTTTACAGGAACGATTAGAAGATGCGATCGCTGCTGCCCGTTTAATTGGGGAAGAAGAAACCCTGATTGCTCCGGTAGAACCTGTAATTATTAGTTGTGAATTGCCTTTAACGGGAACGGATCCCCGTTTAGTGCCATTAGCCGATAAAAAAGCCCTCTGCGATCGCTATAATAACTTACTGCGTCAACACCATGCCAGTATTGCCACCACTTCCGTCCGTTATAGCGATAGTAGTCAACATATTCTTTTAGGCACTTCTGACGGGACTTTAATCGAACAAAAATGGTCGGACTTAGAAATGCGTTTTTCGGCCACCGCTAGGGATGGGGACAGCGTACAAACGGGCCGGGAAACCACGGGATCCCGAAAAGCTTTCGAGGATCTGGTCAATTTAGAAGAACAGGTGCAAGGGTCGGCTAAACGGGCCGTACAAGCCCTAGTTTTGCCCCCTGTCAAGGGCGATACCTACACCGTCGTCATCGATCCCATTTTAACCGGTCTGTTCGTCCATGAGGCTTTTGGCCACCTTTCCGAGGCAGATATGTTGTACGAAAATCCCGACCTTTTGGAAGTGATGAGTATGGGCAAACGTTTCGGAGCAGATAACCTGCAAATCTTTGACGGGGCCTATCCGGAAGGTCATCGGGGCAGTTATTTTTATGACGATGAGGGAACCCCCGCGACGACGACTCAGTTAATTAAAGATGGGGTTTTGGTGGGAAGACTGCATTCGCGGGAAACGGCGGGCAAATTAGGCGAAAAACCGACCGGTAACGCCCGTTGTCTCAATTATCATTATCCGCCCATTGTCCGCATGACCAACACTTGGATTGAACGGGGAACCACTGCCGTTAAAGAGTTATTTTCGGGGATAAAAACGGGAGTTTATGCCCAAAATTGGCAGGGAGGCATGACTAACGGCGAAATGTTCACTTTTAGCGCCGGGGAAGCTTGGATGATTCGCGATGGAGAAATTGCTGAACCCGTTAAAGATGTGACTCTCTCCGGTAATGTCTTTAAAACCCTAGCCAATATTGAGGCAATTGGAGATGATTTCTACTGGGATGAGTCAGGAGGCTGCGGAAAAGGGGGTCAAAGTGGTTTACCGGTCGGCTGCGGCGGCCCCAGTCTCCGTATCCGCGATGTGGTGGTGGGGGGAGAAGCAGATATTCAGTAATCAGTGATCAGTAAACAGTAATCAGTGCCAAGAAAGTGGGAAACTACTATTTAATACTAATAACTGATAACTGATAACTGATAACTGCTGTAGCGGAGTTTCATAAGGGCGAAATCTATCTCATCTTCTCGTCACTGTCTTCAATTTCTTGCTCATCTTGATTGATTTCTTCTTTAAATCCCCGTAAAGTTTTCCCCAAAGCTGCCCCAAATTCGGGTATTTTTTTCGGTCCAAATATCAGGAGAACAACTACAGCAATAATTACTATTTCTGGCCAACCTAATCCAAACATAATCTTGAAAGTAAAAAGTAAAAAAAGAGAAAGGAGTCAGAATTCAGGAGTCGGAAACTTAACGGTGATAACTGATAACTGATAACTGATAACTGATCACTGATAACTGATAACTGACTCTATGCTGCCACTTCAGCGCGTTTGTAAGCTTCGTCGAGGACTTCTGAGAGAGTCGGATGGGTGTGGATGCGGAAAGCGAGTTCATGGACGGATTTACGTTCAGCGATCGCATTGGCCGCTTCTTGAATTAAATCCGATGCGTGGATACCGATAATATGAACACCGAGTAATTCCCCCGTATCCTGACGATAAACGACTTTAGCGATGCCTTCCGTTTCTCCTTCCGCTAAAGCTTTGGAATTTCCCTTAAAATAGGTCTTGACAGCAGCGACTTTATACCCTTCTTGCTGTCCCAAAACTTCTGCTTGCGGTTCCGTTAAACCCACATAACTAATTTCGGGGTGGGTAAAAGCGGCGGCGGGAATACTGCGATAATCGATGGTTTTTGGGCGATTACAGATATTTTCAATGGCTATTACCCCTTGACCCGAAGCAGCGTGAGCTAACATCATTTTACCCGTAGCATCGCCCACAGCCCAGAGATGGGGGATCGGTTCACCGTCCTGAATTACCTGCATTTTGTCATTAACCGCAATAAAACCGCGTTTATCCAGTTCTACCCCGACAAATTCCAGTCCGAGATTCTTGGTCGCGGGGATTCTCCCTGTAGCGACTAAACAAGCATCTACTTCTAAAATTTCGATCGCTTCTTTACTTTTTGCGTCCACCAGTTCAATGGCCACAGGATTCCCCGGTTTAATACTTTTTGCCAAAACTCCCACATAGGTCTCGATGTCTCTAGGTTTAATCAGAACTCTTTCCGCGATTTTCGAGATTTCTGGGTCAAATCCAGGCATGAGACTATCTAAAGCTTCGATCATCGTCACTTCACAACCCAAAGCGGTGTATATATCCGAAAATTCCAGACCGATATAACCACTGCCGATAATTGCGATCCACTTGGGTAAAGTTTCTAATCTAACGGCCTCATCGCTAGTAAAAACCGTTTTATGATCGATTTCGATCCCCGGTGGGACAAAGGGAACCGACCCCGGACAGAGCATAATATCCTTAGCGGTGTAGATTTTTTCGCCACTATCCCCGATGACGCTAACTTTTTGCGGACCGGCGATTTTTCCCCAACCGTGGATAGTATCAACCTTGAGACGTTTAAGACTATTAGTGAGATCGCCTCTAATTTTACTAACAAGGTTGTTAGCATGATCGGCAATTGTTGGACGGTCAAAATTCACGCCACCGATGGCAATACCTAAACTTTTCAGATGGTCACTATCGGCCAATTCTCGCACTCGTCCCGAGGCTGCCAGCAAAGCTTTAGAAGGAATACAACCGCGATTGACACAGGTTCCTCCCATATCTTTGGCTTCGATAATAGCTGTTTTTAGCCCACATTTGACTGCGTGTAGGGCTGCCCCGTGGCCACCAACTCCAGCACCGATAATAATTAAATCGTAGTCGAATTCACTCATAGTCTCTCTGACTCTCAAAGTTAGCATTATCCCATTTTACGATCCACTGCGATCAAGCTGTGCTATCCCGGGCAAAAACTGGAGCCAGTTTTTAGCCATCAGGCTCTTGTGCATTGAAACTGGCTATTGGCAATTTTAGGACAAGACGTTACTAGACCTCTGGTAAAAATCAAAAATTGTTGCTGGGGTTAGGATCCGGTCATCGGTCGTCAGGAGAATTAAGCATGAATAACAATCAATTAAATGGTCTCTTCACAGATTTCAGGCAATTTAATCTTTATTTTTGCCGTTTTTAAATCCTCAAAAATTAATTAGGGTTTGCTGAATCAAAATATGAATACTAATCCTGCATCCTATCCATAAGTTAGTCTAGTCCTAGATTGGAAAAATTAGACCTCCCGCCAATACTTTGCCAGATGAAGGAACCATCTTTCTCCTACCATAATTTAGGCTCGAAACCAGAATCATTAATAATTTCTACCGTTTCTCCCGACGGTTTAATCACAAATAAACCTTCTTTATAGGCATAACGATCTACTCCTTCATCTATTTCTATTCCCGCCACTGCACCATAAGCCTGATAGTTTCTATAATGGGGAAATGCTTGTTTAAATCGACTTAATTTTTCTAAAAAATCATTGACATCATCTTTCGATAAACGAGACTTACATTCTACTAAAACTACCTCGGTTTCATCGACGGCTAAAATGTCAATCTCCATGGCTATTCCTTGCCGTTTTACCCTGGCACAACTGTAGGTTTCTTTGACATCGATACCTTTGCCACGAAATAGGCTAATAACAGCAGGTTCGACTAATTCCTCGACAAATCTTCCCCAGCGAGTGGTTAAACTATCCACCGCACGACTGGTATTAGCGACTGTTTTCTCTAGCTCGGCCAAACGGCGATCGGCTTCAGCAGCCCGGCGATCGGCTTCGGCGGCCCAGCGATCGGCTTCGGCCTTAGCTTCGGCGGCTCGGCGATCGGCTTCGGCCTTGGCTTCGGCAGCCCGGCGATCGTATTCTTGGCGTGATTGTTCAAACTTTTCGTTAGTTTTCTCAAAAAGTTTATAGATATCTTCGATGGTAATCGGTTGAGACATGGTTATTTGTTTTAATCTTTCTTATTTTACTATAATTGTACTAGCAAAGTACAAGTCATTTTAGGGAGGGGTGTTAATTGAGCAAGTCAATAGTTATACTAAATCCGTTGAGTAACGCACAGAAAACGGGTTTCTCGGAGAAACCCGTTTTCTACTCATGCAAAAGGCAAAACGGAGAATAAATAATCAGTTTTTAATAACTGGATTTAGTATGAGGACGATATAGCGGGGACGGGAACCACAGTTTCTTCGTTGATCATGGTTTCTAACTGTTCAGCCTGGGATTTGGCTCAATAAATTGATCATTGTAAATAATTGTTACAAATACTTGACTTAATATATTTCTATGGTGACAGAAACACAGATCAAAGAAAAAGCGCTAGAGTTGGGCTTCCATGGGGTCGGTATTGCCTCTGTGGACAGCCAAGACTCGGCGGTATCCCATCTAAAAAGCTGGTTAGAGCGGGGTTATCACGCTGATATGGATTGGATGACTAACCCGAAACGACAGGATATCAAAACTCTTTGGCCGGAAGTGCGATCGCTAATTGGTCTCGCCCTTAACTACTACACCCCCCAGCAACACAGTCAAGAACAAAACCATGGCAAAATTTCCCGTTATGCTTGGGGAAGGGATTATCACAAAGTATTAAGTAAAAAATTAAAAGCCCTCAGTCAATGGTTAGAAAGTCAGGGGGAGCAAATTCAAACCCGTTACTATGTGGATACTGGACCGGTACAGGATAAAGTTTGGGCGCAAAGAGCAGGGATCGGCTGGATTGCCAAGAATGGTAACTTAATTACCCGCAATTACGGCAGTTGGGTATTTTTAGGGGAAATATTAACTAATTTACCTTTAGAACCCGATCGACCCCATAGCGCCCATTGTGGCACCTGTAGCCGTTGTTTAAGCGCCTGTCCCACCCAAGCAATAGTTAGTCCCTCTGTGGTGGATGCTAATCGCTGTATTGCCTACCATACCATTGAAAATCGTTCTGTAACTTTGCCTACAGAAATTGCCAAGAATTTACAAGGTTGGGTAGCTGGCTGCGATATCTGTCAAGATGTCTGTCCTTGGAATCAACGTTTTGCCCAAGTTACCGACGTGGAGGATTTTCAACCTCGCCCAGAAAACCTCTCGCCAAGATTGGAGGAATTAGCTAATCTAACTATAGAGGAGTGGGATCGTCGTTTCATCTCGTCGGCCCTACGTCGAATTAAACCCCAGCAGTGGCGACGTAATGCCCAGGCTAATTTAGCTCATTCCCCGAACCCCGCACAAGATGACAATTAAAGTAGTCGTGTTCGATTTTGATGGTACTATCGCCGATACCCACGATACTTTCGTGGAGATTGTCAATCGTTTGGCTAAAAATTTTGGTTATCAACCCATCAACGAGGAAGATTTGGCCCGACTAAAAAACCTTAGTTCCCAAGAAATTATTAAACAATCCCAAGTTTCCCCCGTTAAAATCCCTTTTTTACTCTATCGAGTTAAACGGGAATTAAATAAACAAATTGAATGTCTGAAACCCTTTCATGGCTGGCATCACTGCCTCGCCACTCTTAAAGAAAGAGGCTATAGATTGGGAATAATAACTTCTAATACTAAAGAAAATGTCACCATCTTTTTAGCAAATAATCAACTCTTAAATTTATTTGATTTTATCTGTTCGGGAACGCCCTTATTCGGCAAACACAAAATTATCGATCGCCTGATCCGACAAAATAAATTCTGTCCCGATGAAATGATTTATGTCGGCGATGAAACCAGAGATATTACTGCTGCCAAAAAAAGTCAAGTGCAAGTGGTGGCAGTCGCTTGGGGCTTTAATTCCCCTCAAATTCTCACTCAATTTAACCCCGATCATCTCATTCATCATCCCCTAGAATTATTGGATATTTTAGATAGGGCTGGCTGAAAAAGTTTTTTCTGGGGACAAGGAAAGGCAGTTTGGACATTTGTACTAAAATACCCAATACTCAGTTTAAATATAGACTCCAATCGATGGGGGCAGAGAGACTCGAACTCTCACGAGCTTATAAGGCTCAACGGATTTTAAGTCCGTAGCGTCTACCATTCCGCCACGCCCCCGTTATTTAACCGACAATTTTTTATCATATCACAAATAATTTAATTAGCAAGAGTATTTTCAGTAAATTATTTTAGCCCGCCAATTCGATCGCCGCAAAGGGGGAAAGACAGGGTAAAATAATCAGCAGGTGAATTGCCGTTCACCGACAGCTATTGAGAAAAATATATCCTTATGCAATCAATTCTGACGCAAGAAACCATTATCATCGCCCTGATCTACCTATCTCTCAGTGTCTTGTATTTGCTCGTCATTCCCGCCTTTATCTACTACTACCTCAATACACGCTGGTATGTGGCTTCTTCTTGGGAAAGAGGGTTTATGTACTTTCTGATGAGCTTTTTCTTCCCCGGGATGCTGTTGTTGAGTCCTTTCCTTAACTTCCGTCCCCAACGTCGTACCCTAAAAGCTTAAGTTATCAACCCAAAAAACCCATGAGACGCATTGATGTCATCGGGATCGGTATCGGGATGTTTGCTATGGGCGGCATCCTCTACATTATCCTCCAAAAAACCGGTTTAGATAGTGCTTCGGCGGGAATTTGGAGTCAAGCGGTGTTGGTGGGTGGTGTCATCGGTTGGATTTTTACCTATCTGTTTCGAGTCGCCACCGATAATATGACCTACGGCCAACAGCGCAAGGATTACGAAGATGCCGTCTTTAAAAAACGTCTGGAAGCGATGACTCCCGAAGAAATCGCCCAAATGCAGCGGGAGATTGAAGAAGAAAAAACTAAATAGACCGATGAAACCCGATAAAATCATCATCGGTTGGCGAGAATGGCTGGATTTACCTGATTTAGGCATTACCAAAATAAAGGCCAAGATTGATACAGGCGCTCGCTCCTCGGCCCTACACGCTTTTGATCTGCATCCTTTTCGAGATGGCGATCGCAATTGGCTGCGCTTTCAAGTTCATCCCTACCAAAAAGATAGTCACCACACTGTCACCACTACCGCAGAAATCCTCGAATGGCGACAGGTAAAAAATTCTGGGGGTCAAAGTCAACTACGTCCCGTTATCAGAACAAGTGTATTACTTGGCGGTCGTCAATGGCCGATCGAATTAACCTTGACTAATCGCGATGTCATGGGTTTTCGGATGTTGTTAGGACGAGAAGCACTGAAAAAAGGCTTTCTTGTCCATCCGAATAGGTCTTTTTTACTGAGTTAAGTTATATTTAGTTATCAGTTATCAATTATCAGTTATCAGATGTGAGTTTTCAGTTCACTGTTTACTGTTTACTGATCACTGAAAAGGCTTTTCTGGGAAGTGGGTAATTAGGGAAGTAGGGAGTGGGTTTTTAAAGTTCGATTGGGATTTAATCGCACTATTAAAAACAGATTTGTTATTATTATCTATCTAAATTCTTGGAGATTGTTGCTGTATAATTGTGATGACTGCCCCCGCTTTTCAGCCGAACTATGCCCATTCCCGATTTTCAATCGATTATGTTGCCTCTATTAAAAATACTTGCAGATGGCAAAGTTTATAAATATCGAGAAATTATTGAAGCCTTGGTCAGAGAGTTTCAAGTCACGGAAGCGGAAAGAAAAGAAATGCTTCCCAGTGGACAACAAGAAATTTTTGCTAATCGAGTCGGTTGGGCAAAAACCTATTTAAAGAAAGCGGGATTAATTGACTCACCCCAAAGAGCAACTTTTGTAATTTCTGAGAAAGGAAAAGAAATCTTATCTCAAAATCCTGCTCGAATTGATGCCAAATTTCTCAGACAGTTTCCCGAATTTCAAGAATTCAATCGAGTCAATAAGCAAAATGAAACTATTACTCTTGAAAGCAATTTATCAACTTCTGATCAAGAGCAAAATCCCGAGGAATTACTAGAAAACTCCTATCAAGAAATTCGTCAAGCATTAGCGACAGACTTACTTTCTATTCTGCGAAAATTATCCCCAGATGCTTTTGAAAAATTAGTAGTAGAATTACTGGTAAAAATGGGTTATGGTGGCTCAATTAGAGATGCCGGTAAAGCGGTAGGTAAGAGCGGTGATCAAGGGATTGATGGGATAATAAAAGAAGATAGACTCGGTTTAGATATAATCTATATTCAAGCCAAAAGATGGGCTGATAATAATGCCGTTGGTCGTCCAGAAATCCAGAAATTTGTCGGGGCATTAGCGGGACAAGGAGCCAAAAAAGGTATTTTCATCACAACTTCCTATTTTACCAAAGAGGCTTTAGAATATGCCCCCAGAAATGAGATAAAAATAGTGCTGATTGATGGGGAAGAATTAGGTCAATTGATGATCGATTATAATTTAGGTGTATCGACAAAAGAAATCTATGAAATCAAGAGAATTGATCATGATTATTTTGGGGATGAATGAGAGAGAGAGGAGGACAAGGGTTACAGAAAACGGCCATGGCGTTAAAATAGATAGGGAAAACAGAGGATAAAAACTATGGACGGGATGACCTTTTTTCAGAAAAGTGCGGGACAGTGGAAATCTCAGCGCACCACCCATCATTTACCCTTTCGACGCTCAGAAACCGGCGATTCCGAGATTTATGTGGAAGCTTTAAGCGCCGATAACCCGAAAATTATCGCTATCTGTGAAATGCACGAAGTCGATCCCGCTAAGACTGTGGGGGGTGCCTTTGTCAGTTGGGATGGTTCGATGCAGTGGGACAAAGAAAACGAAAATCATCAAGGAACCACCGTTTTTGCGCTAATTCCCGACGAGGATAATCCCCAAGCGGGTGTTCTCCTGCGGGAGCGAGGTTATGCGGAAATCATTCCCGTGGCGGGCCGTTATCACATTGATGAACAGGAAGGTTTAGTCTTAATTACAGAATACGAAACTATGACCTCGATCGAGCGTTTTTGGTTTGCCGATGCCGATTTACGTCTCCGCACTAGCACAGTTCAACGTTTTGGCGGTTTTAATACGGCCACTTTTTGTGCTGAATCCCGCAATCAGTCATCGGAGTCAGTCTCTAGTGATTCCCCCGAACCTTCATCCTATTCGATTAGTGGCTGGTAAATTCAGTTATCAGTTATCAGTTATCAGTCATCAGCTTTTTTCTCCCCTCTCCCTGCTCCGGCGCTCCCCAACACCCCGGATGGTAAGCAAGTTTTCTTAACAATTGTAAGAATTTTTAATATTTCTTTTCTAGTTGGCACCTACTCCCTTATCATTAGGAGGAAAGTTTTTTAAGCATTTCTAAGGATACGGAGGTTTACCCTTGGCCATTCCTCTTTTAAATTACGCCCCCAAGTCCCAAAACGTGCGGGTAGCTGGTTATGATGTCGGTGGAGACGAAAAACCGAGAGTTTACACGACGGAAAATGTCCTCTCCCCTAGCGACCTGGACGATTTAATCGAAGCCGCTTACCGTCAGATTTTCTTCCATGCCTTTAAATGGGATCGGGAACCCTTCCTCGAATCCCAATTACGCAATGGACAATTATCGGTGCGGGATTTCATTCGTGGTTTACTGTTATCGAAAACCTTCTATAACAGCTTCTACGAGAAAAACAGCAACTATCGCTTTGTCGAACAGGTAGTACAAAGAGTCCTCGGTCGCGATGTCTATAGCGAAAGAGAAAAAATTGCTTGGTCGATTGTCGTTGCCACCAAAGGTATTCAAGGTTTTGTCGATCAACTTCTCAACAGTGACGAGTATCTGCAAAGCTTTGGTTATGATACCGTTCCCTACCAACGTCGTCGCACCCTGGCCAGCCGCGAAATCGGTGAACGTCCATTCAACATCACCTCGCCCCGCTACGATGGCTACTATCGTGGTATTTTGGGCTTCCCCCAAATCGTTTGGCAGAATGCTGTCCGTCGCTATATTCCCCAAGAGCAAAAACCCAAAGCCGGCGATCCTTCCAGCTTCTTGGCTATGGCCCGGGGTCTCGGTAGCGCCAAAGGCAATCCTGTACCAAGAGTCTCCGCTATGAATATTAACATCGAGGCTTCTGTACCCCGTCGTTAATTTTTAGCTAAACCTGCCGGGGAGAGTCCCTAATTGGCAGAATGACCCCCGAACCATAATCAGGTTAGGTTATTTTGTGAATTGGTGGCTCTCCCTATGGGGTGGCTCCTGATATAATCCCCCCACCGAGGACGATTTCCCCTTCATAAATCACGGCTGCCTGGCCCGGGGTGATGCTAAATTGTGGTTCATCGAAAACCAGTTTCACTTGATTATTTTCTAGGGGAATAACATTGACAGGAACGGCCGGAGAACGATAACGTACCTGTACTTGCGCGCGGATAGGGGTGGTGGGTTCGGCAATAGAAACCCAGTTCATCCGTCCGACAAGACAAGCGGCACTAACGGCACTTTCGCGATTACCGACGATAACCCGATTCATGACGGGATCGAGTTTGACCACATAGAGGGGTTCGGCGGCGGCGATGCCGATGCCTTTGCGTTGTCCGATCGTATAATGATGGATACCGCTATGTTTACCCAAAACTTTGCCATCGAGATCGACGATATCGCCCTCACTAACGGCGATATACTTATCCAAGAACGATCGCATAGTTCCATGAGCTTCAATCAAGCATAAATCCTGACTATCGGGTTTATCTGCTGTTTTTAAGCCGAATTCCTGGGCAATCCTGCGGGTTTCTGCCTTGGTTTGTTCGCCCAAGGGAAATAAAGTCCCACGCAGTACATCTTGAGTGAGATCATAGAGAAAATAGGATTGATCTTTATTTTGATCGACGGCGCGCAGCAGTTGATAACGGTTATTTTCAGGAGAAAAACGAATTCTAGCGTAGTGACCGGTGGCAATAGTATCCGCTTCTAAGGTTTCCCTAGCATAATGCAGCATCGGGCCAAATTTTACCGCTTTATTGCACTGAGAACAGGGCAGCGGTGTGATTCCCGCTTCGTAACCGGAAACTAGATAATCAATAATTTCTTTTTGGAAAAGCTCGCGACTATCGACGATATGATGGGGAACCCCCAACTGCTCACAAATAAAGGCCGCATCCACCATTCCCTCGGAGCAGCATTGACCTTTACCCTTCATTAACCACAGGGTCAAGCCAATAACATCATAACCTTGAGCGTGTAAGGCGGCAGCGGCAACAGAGCTATCTACTCCCCCCGATAGACCGACAACAACTTTTCCCATAAACCTTGTCATGATTTTTAACCAATATACTTTCTAGACTAGCATCTCCTCCTTTAAAATTTGGACATGGTGTACCCAAATCTCGTGTGAGGACAAGCTAGTATGATGAGAACAAACCTACTGTTTTTCTCGGCCTTATTTTGGTTAAAAGTCGGGATAATCGCTCAAGCAACCGTGCTGCTAAAAGCAAACTTATCTTTTGCCCAGAATCTTTATCCCGGTCGTCGTTTGCCCCCACCGCCGGCGGTGAGACAACCAACTAAACGTTCAGACAGTCCCAGTGCTGTTAATTGTTCCCAATGTTCACCCTTAAATTTACCCCTCGTTAATTCTCCATCAGTTCGCCCCCCGGTGGCTGCCCCGGTTTCCGGTAATCAACCCCTGAGAGAATACGTTTTTCAAGCCCCCGCTACTGTGCGTCCCGCCGATGCTACGGTGATTAATAATCATCCTCGTCAAACTGTCAATCCACCGGTCCCCACACCTGAAAATCGCGCCAATAAACCCCCTTCTCCCCCACCACAGCAGCGGGTTATTGCTACTAATCAACTCTTTCGCGTTGAAGTTAAAAGTAATAGTGCAGAAGCGTTGGCAAAAATTAAAGAAATTGAACCCCTCGCATTTATCCGTACGGGAGAAAATGTGATTCAAGCGGGGTTATTTCAGCAACAATACCAAGCTAAACAACGGGTACAAGAGTTAACTAGACAGGGTTTTAGCGCCCAGATTATTACCCTCAATAATTAGTAAAGTTAGGGTTGAGAATATTAATAATAATCCGGGTTCAGGTCTGGGAATTATCCCTAAGTCTCCTTAACCCTTGCCCTGCTGCGGGTTAATAAGACCGCTTGTAAAAATCAAAAATTCTCGTGGTTGCTGGAGAATTAATACCATTTTTCTTTATTCGTAGCAGGTATCTTACTCCCCTCTCCCTTTCTGGGAGAGGGGTTGGGGGTGAGGGCAATTAACCATCTCTGCCATTACTTTTGAAAAATGGTATAAGAATGAATAATCATCAATTAAATGGTCGATTAATGGTGAACGGCAGCAGTTATTAAAAGAGAGCGCCAGCATGGCAGCCAAAATATAGTGCAAGTGAACGCTTGACACGATGATTTTGAGCCAAGTATTTCTAGTCAATTAAGCATAAATACTTAAAATATCCTCAAATGCGGCATCGCATTTACCTAAGAAAAAGCGCTTAATAAGTTGTTAAATTTCGGGAACAACATTAGCAGTATGCTGAAAATTAGCGAAAACCATTAAGATCATAGACCGAGTTTAATCTTATGCTAGAGAAAATACTATACGCTGATTCCGGCGCAGGTCAAACCCAAGAAATGCTACAAGCATTGATGGATCTCCCCGCTATCCGGAAAGCGTCGATTACCATTCTCCGGGTTGTTCCCCCTCAGATTACCACCGAAGCCCTGGCCAGTAAATGGGAAGAGGGAACCCAAATGCTGACTAAAATCCTGCAAGAAGTCAAAATTGAACCCAGCAAAGTTTCCACGATTCTGCGGCAAGGAGATCCCAAAGATACCGTCTGTCAAGTTGCCGACGAAATCGGGGCCGATTTGATCCTGATGGGTTCCCGAGGACTGAAGCGACTGGAGGCAATTCTAGAAAATTCCGTCAGTCAATACGTCTTTCAACTGACTAATCACCCGATGTTATTGGTAAAAGACGATATTTACGTCAAAAAAATCAAAAAGGTGATGGTAGCTCTCGATAAGTCTAGCTCGGCTGATTTAGCTCTCGATCTGGCTATTTATCTCCTGCGAGACTATCCTTCAGCAGAGTTAATTCTCGCCCGCGTCAACCCCGACTTAAAACCGGAATTTGCCCCCACTTCTCCCAAAGAAATGGAAGAAAACCCGATTATAGGGCCGGCAGTGGCAAAAGCGAAACGGATGAATATACCCTATCGCTGCGTGGTGACGGGGGGTAAACCGGGGGAACAACTCTGCAAACTCGTCGATGATTATAATGTGGATCTCTTACTGTTGGGTTCGCCCGATCGCCGTCCTTCCGTGGCTAAGAGTTTACCGGATCTTGATCGCCTTCTCGGTACTTCCCTCTCGGATTATGTGCGGGTTAATGTCAATTGTCCCGTCCTTTTAGCCAGAAAAGAAGGGATTTAGCCCCTATTGGGTGTAGGCAGGTAAGTCTTGACTCATTTGATTTAAGTTGCTGGCAATGGCTTTCATCGTCATAAAAGCCGAGCTAAAGGCGATTAGCTCATTTAAAGGATAACTTCGACTCTCAACCCGCAAGCTCAGTAACTGCTTCTCAAGAGATTCAATTTCTTGGATGAGCAATCCTAACTTTGGTGGGTTGAGAATGACCTGGGCAGCGATCGCAGTCTGTTGTGCGATCGCTAAAATCATCAGCCATTTTTACTTTTTTGGTGAGGACGGTGGGCAGACGTTTGTGACCTTTTGCCCGTAAATATGCACCGATATTACCCAGTTCAATTTTAAGAACTTCCCGATAAAGGAAAAGGATGGCGTTGAGGGCTTGGTTTTGGGTGGCGGCGGCAACGTTTTTGTCAACGGCAAGATGGGTCAAAAAGGACTTGATCTCTTCTTTTCCCATCTCACGGGGATGTTTTTCCTGATGGAAGAGCAGATAACGCTTAATCCAGTCCAGATATATTTGTTCGGTGCGGTAGGAGTAGTGTTTAAGGCGAATGGTTTCACGCACTACGTCTAGGAGTTTTCGGGGTGGGGGAGGGTTCATCACAGAGTACGCTAATCGGCATAACACGCTTATCGTAATATTATACGGAAAACTTCTTGCGATCGCTCCATTTGAGCGTAATATACAGAAAGATTCTTAAAAAAATGCGTATTTGGCGTGACATACGGAAACTTTCCGTATAATATATGGTTAGACTTCAAGAAGTTATATTACAGGATTCAACACTTTGCAAAATCAGATATACCCAACTTGGGTAAATAATCAAAATAAAGCCTTTGAATGTTTCCTTGCTAACTAACTCGCCTCATGCGGAGTAAATATGCAAAATCCAGATTTAACGGGGTTTGGGGCAAAGCCCTCAGAAAATTTATCTTTATCCTCGGATGCTATATGGATTAGGCTTGAAGATGGATCTTCCCGAATGATTCATCTTCAGGGAGATTGTCTTTACTTAAGTCCATCTGCTACTTCAGATTTAGAAAATTGTATTATTAAAAAAAGTAATGAAAATTCTTCAGTTAATATTGTAAAAAAATTAGCTTCTTATAGAATGCTAGATATTAATTCTAAAAGATTTTTTACCTTAAATAAAACAATTAAATATTTTAAAATACAATTTATTTATTATGTTGTTTACATAATGGGGTTATGTAATTTTGTTACTGGTATTAATTTTAAAATAAAAATACTTTTAATGTTTTCATTCATATTTTATCAAGTGTTTGGTATTTCTATAACAATCGAAGCTTGGCAAAAATATTTTGGGAAATTTATTGAATCAAAATCTAAAATAAATAAATGTTATACAGTTATTGACTTAAGTAACCTGGTTATAAATTGTGTCAGTAATTCTATATTTCCTTTAGCCTGTAAAGAGCGTGCATTAGTCACATTTGCTCTTTGTCAGCAATATGGATACAATGTATCATTATTTCTTGGGGTACAATTGTTTCCATTTTCTGGTCATTGTTGGGTACAACATGATGACATTATTTTAAGCGATGAACCAGAACGATGTAAAATTTTTATGCCAGTTAGATCCTATGATAATAGGAAAATAAATTTTTATTATGAAAATGGAGTTATATGATCTATGTACAATGGATTTCATGTTATTTCAACAGAAGAAAATGTAGATATTTTTATACATGGAAAAGATAAAGTTTTACAAGATACTAATATTTCCTTCTTTAAAAATAATAATATAGTAATTTGCACCATAGGTCGATTATATGTGGAAGATAATAAAATTAGTCAGATTAATGCATCAAAGTATATATATATTGTTTACGAAAAATCTGGAATTGATGGCTTGATAAAAATTCAGGGTGACTTTGCATTTGCCTTAATTAATCGGCAATCCATCTCAATTACTGCTATGAGAGATATAATTGGTGGTTATCCTTTGTATTGGTACACCAATGGAGGACAAATAATTCTCACCACCAATCTTTCTGTGATTCTTCGCAAATTTGGCAAGCAAAGGGTTGATAATGAGTATATTGCAGACTTTCTAAGCCTACCTCATTGCGGTTTTGCTGAAGTTCCAACAGACAAAACAATTTTTGAAAATGTGAATAGACTACTTCCTAATCAGATATTTTGTAGTCACAAAAACAGTATTGAAATTATCAAAAAAACTTCACCATTTTCTAATTTTGTTATGCAAGACATCCCTTCAAAAGCAACATTAGAAAGTGGTTCTTATATTCATAAATTAGGTGAAGAAATAACAGAAATCCTTGCAAATTCGATAAAATTACGAGCATTTGGAATAACGGCTTCTCATTTATCAGGAGGCTATGATTCCACAGGAATAAGTCTATTATCTAGAAAAATCCTTAAAACAAATATTGTGACTATTTCACAAGTTTATCCTTCTTTTCAACGACTAAAAAGGGAAATTGAGTTCATTAACTCAGTTTTTGAAGAATATCAAGATATATTTTCTTATTATTACCTTTTAGCGGATAGGTTTAAAGACTTTTCAAATCTAGACTCTACACCAATACTAGAAGAACCAAGTCCATGTATAACTTCATGGAAAATTAGGGAAGTAACTCTAAAACTTTTGCAAAACAATAATATTAATACTTTATTTATGGGGATTGGAGGAGATGAACTTTTTAATGTTATGTCAACTTCTTATATCGAATCACTACTAGCTGAAAAAAAGATATCTTTTGCTTGGGCGGAAGCCAAAAAATTGGGATTATCAAAAGCTAGAACAGGATTATCATTTTTTTTAGAATCATTGTCTTTATTTTTAAGTAGTCGCTCTAGACTTTGGCATCAATTATTATTAACTCCTATTCCGTGGCTGAACAAAGAATTTGCTGAAACCTATTCAATTAGTTTGAGATGCTATCGTATGCTTAAAGCAAATTATTGGTCAAGCGGTTCAAGTCAACATTACCGTATACTAAACACTTTCGTTGGTCAATCAGGTCATGTCTTACGTTGGAAGTTTGCTCAGTCTGGCAATGCCCATGTCACTTTTCCTTTTTTAGATCTGAACTTGATTCGTTATTCAATGACAATACCAGATTACTTTAGAGTTAATAGAGGACAAGAAAAACCAATTCTAGCATCAGCATTTAAAGACATTTTGCCAAAGAAGATTATTGATAGACGAACAAGAGGTAGCTTTCTAGAATTAGTACTTCGAGGAATCAATGAGAATTATGAATTAATAAAAACTATTATACTTAATAGTGATAGTCATAATTTTATTAGTCGATCCAAGATGCTACAATATTTAGACAATATTTATCATGGGAAAACAGTTTCCATAGATTTAATCGATAAATTTTGTTTGACATTGGCTATCCTTATTTGGTATGATAGGACAAATACTATGTATTCTGATGCTCTATCTCAGGTAGATTTCCTTATTTCCTCGAATTCACTGGAGTAAATGTAAAATGAAACTAACTTCCATCTTGCGTTCTGTGTCATTGCTCTTCGCCAATACATCTAGCCTAAATGATTCTAGCTCAGATGTTGTTCTTGTTAACTCTTCTAAACAGTTTTTTCAAAATTACCAAGGTTCTAGTCGCGATACTGATTGGTCAAGTACGCGAGGATACGACTAGCAAGATTGCTATTACACCAAATTAGCTGAAACAATCCAGTAGGGTGCGTCCCACGCACCTTTTACCTTTTTAAATATAAGCCCGTCTAACAAATCACTGCACCCGACCTTATGCTAGACTTTGAGAACTACCCAAAGCTACTGACGGCGGGTGAGTTCAACCGTTATGCCGCATAGCCCTTAGGGAGCAGGCCCAAAAGATTATCAGCATGTGAAGGAAGGGCTTACTTCATGGGCGCTCTAGATTAAAACAAGGCTTCTGTTGAAATTGAGCAATGACCAAAAGTGGCACAACCCAACTTGGGTATTTCATAAACTTCGACCTATGGCAAGATGCACTGTATCTTCTTAATTTTCAGTGCGATCGCCGATCTTGTAGGGTGCGTTAATGAAATGTAACGGTGCGATTCGTTTCTAGGGGAATAAATAGCCTAGAGTAGCCTGTAGGTTGAACTTCGGCCGTGAGCTTTTGCCGAACGGTTGACGCAAGGAAACCCAACCATATCAAGTTTGCTGTGAGGTTCCGCTGTTGCTACAATTTGATCCCACATCCATAAT
>NZ_JADBTX010000118.1:0-7783 GCF_020245945.1 Microcystis sp. M015S2 | reverse complement strand
TTAAAAGATGGTAAAGTTTACTTCTTAAGTTATCAAGGGAGTTAAAATTGCTCCATGCCAACAAGTTTTTCAAATATAGCCAAACTCTCTCAATGGGATTTACTTCTGGACAATAGGGAGGTTGATAAAATAGGATAATATTATCAGGGATTTCTAGGTCGGTCGCAGTATGTGCGGGAGCATTATCTAATTGAATAATATGTAATTCCTCAGGAAAAGCTTGGGAAAAAAGTGTTAAATATTGATTAAAACATTCGCCATCTAAATGGGAGAACTCATAGAAAAAGCTGCCACCTGTTCGAGGCTCTATTAAACCATAAAGCCAGAGATATTGAAAATTATACTGAAAATTACCGAGAGGCTTTATGCCTTTAATTGTTATGGCTCTTCCGAACTTGTCATGTAAAATTAAAGAAAAAACAGACAATTATTGCTGACCAATAAAAACAATAATTTATCTTTAAAAGCTGACTATGCTTGCAATACAGCAATTTATTGGTTAAAATATAGACAGCCAAGACCAGCAATTTTAGAAACAAGCTATACTTATGCCATCAAATCCACAATTAAAGTTAATGACCGAGCTACTTCACCTAGAAGGAGTTGTCGTTACCAATTATCAAATTATTACCGATATAGGAATTGTTTTACATTTAGAAAATATGTCAAGAGAAAGCCAGTGCATTCATTGTGGAAGTAAAACGGAAAAAGTTCATCAAAACAATGAATTAACAATCCGAGATTTACCCTTTGGAGAACAGGCATTATATCTGAGAATCAATCGTCGTCAGATGAGATGCGAGAAATGTGGGAAAAAATTCACAGAAGAACTAAATTATTTGCCGAAGAAAAGAACCTACACAGACAGATTTAGAAAAAAAATAGTGGCCGAAGTCCTGAATAGTGATCTCAAAAATACGGCAGAAAGAAATGGAGTAAGCGAAGGAGAAATAGAAACGATGCTCAAAGACTTAGGAGAAGACTTAATAACCGCAAAACCTCAAGGTCTAAAAAAACTAGGAATAGATGAAATAGCCATGATAAAGGGAAAAGGAAATTACTATGCTGTGTTAGTAAATATAGACACAGGAAAAATTGTAGGCTTAGTGGAAAAAAGAACAGAAGAAGCATTAACAGAATATCTAAAACACTGGGGAGAAGAGGTTTTGAGCCAAATAGAGGAAGTAAGTATAGACCTGTGGATAGGGTATAAAAATGTGGCAGAAAAACTAATGCCTCAAGCTCAAATAGTAGGGGATAGATTCCCTGTAATGAAACAAGTAAATAACGAGCTAGATGAAGCCAGAAAGGAGGTAAAAAGAGAGGCAGCTAAGATAAAAAATAAGAAAAATAAAGAAAATATCTTAGCAGGAATAGCCAAGAGCAAATATGCCTTATTAAAGAATGAAGGAGACTTAGTAGAGAAAGAAAGGAAAAAATTGGAAGAAGTATATAAAGTGTCTCCAAAACTTGGGGAAATGCACAAATTAAAAGAGGAATTTAGAGAAGTATTTGAGAAAAATACGGAGGGGAATGAGGGATTATTTGCCTTGAGTGATTGGCTCAAAAAGGCGATGGCTTACTTTCCTAAAAGCTGCCAGACAATTCGGCGGTGGATTGACGAAATAACTGCCTATTTTGATAACCGAACAACCCAGGGAACAGTGGAAGGAATTAACAATAAACTGAAGGTGATTAAAAGGAGAGGCTATGGATTTAGAAACTTTAAAAACTTTAGTCTTAGATGTTTATTAAATTGGCATTTTGCTAGTTGATTTTACATGGTAAGTTCGGAAGAACCTACTAAATCCTGTTGAAAAAGTATAGGAGAGTGGGGAGTGGGAAGTGGGTCTTTAAACTTGGATTGGGACTTAATCGCACAAAAACGGATTTGGTATCAGGTTATACTTTATTTTGATCAGAAAAGCTGTATATAACTGGTCTTCGCTTAACCCGGTCTATTGATTGTGTAAAACCGTGTGGGTAGCAGGAATAGGATAGCCCGCTTCACCGAAGGATTCATAGATAACCTTATTAGTGTCAAAATAGACCTGCCAATAGTTATCGTTACTGCAATAGGGACGTACTGCTAAGAGAAGTCCGGAGGGATTAAATTCTAAAATTTCCACATCGGGAGCGGGATCAGTCAAAACATTGGGGATACGGCTAATTTTATCCTTTAACAGAGCGATCGCTTCTGGGACATTTACCCCGTGACTTAATTGAGCGGTCAACTCCACACGACGATAGGGATTAGCGGAAAAATTTTGAATATTCCCAGAAAAAATGCTGTTATTGCCGACTACAGTTTGAATGTTGTCAGGAGTGTTAATAGTAGTGGCAAATAAACCCAATTCCTCCACCGTGCCAGTTATACCTCCCGCAGAGACAAAATCGCCCACCTTGAAGGGACGGAACATAACTAAAAAAGCCCCGGCGGCAAAATTGGCCAACAGCCCCCCCCAGGCAGCCCCGATCGCAATACCAGTAGCGGCTAAAAGTGCGGCAAAAGAAGTGGTTTCAACGCCAAAAAAGCCCAAAATCGCCACGATCAGGACAACTTGCAGGACAATGAGGATGAAAGAAATGATATATCTAATGATGGTAGGATCGACGTTGCCCTTGGCCAAACTGGTTTTGAGCAGATTAACCGCTAGATTAATCAACCATTTACCGATAAACCAGAGTAGGATCGCCCCGATTAATTTCGCCCCGAAGCTGATCGCTAAATTCCTGATAAAGTACATTTGATTGCTAACTTGAGCAGGATCCATAGTTATTATCCTCGCAAAGAAATAAAGCTAATTTACACACAGATTATAGGGGCGAGAGGAAAAACCGAGAACGCTCTCAAGGAAAAAAACCGATTTGGTGATGGGGAGTATTTTCAG
Organism: Microcystis sp. M015S2; assembly: GCF_020245945.1. Classification (NCBI taxonomy): domain Bacteria; kingdom Bacillati; phylum Cyanobacteriota; class Cyanophyceae; order Chroococcales; family Microcystaceae; genus Microcystis; species Microcystis sp. M015S2. The sequence goes on along the minus strand of NZ_JADBTX010000118.1, from coordinate 4,892 downwards.
TGAACTGAAAACTTACATCTGATAACTGATAACTGATAACTGATAACTGATTACTGATTACTGATTCGACATTTGGGCGGTGATTACGGTGAGATCGATCGCCCTTTCGCTCCTTCTGATTCTTAGGGGTAAAGATTGACCAATCCCGGTTTTTTCCACCATTTCCTGTAACTCAGTGCCATCGCTAACCGGTTGATTATTAGCTTTGACAATCACATCCCCGCGACGGATACCGGCTTTTTCGGCGGGGGTATTGGGTAGGACTTTCACCACCAAAATTCCCGACACTTCCGGCACGATCATGGGAGAATTGGGGTTTTGATTATTAGCCCGGGCTAAATCGGGAGTTAGATTAACCATCTGCACACCGATATAGGGATGGGCCACCTTTTGACCTGCTTCTAGGGTTGCTTGTAACTGCTTGGCCCGGTCGATGGGAATGGCAAAACCGATGCCCATGGCATCGGCACGAATCGCCGTATTGATGCCGATGACTTCTCCTTGGGCGTTGAGTAAAGGACCGCCGGAATTGCCCGGGTTAATAGCGGCATCGGTTTGGATAAAATCAATGCGTTTATCGGGAATACCCGCCTTAGCCGCCGAGCGCCCGATCGTGCTAATAATTCCTAAAGTTACCGTATTATCTAGACCGACGGGATTGCCTACTGCGATCGCCCAGTCCCCCACTTGTATGGATGAGGAATTGCCGAGGACGGCTACAGGTAATTTTTCCCTTTGGGGATTAATTTTCACCACGGCTAAATCAGTGATCTCATCAGTACCGCGTACTTCTCCTTTGAAGCTACGACCATCTTTTAAAGTTACCGTTACCTTATCGGCATTATCGACCACATGGGCATTAGTTAAGATTAAACCACTGCCATCGATAATAAAACCCGATCCCTGGCCCGCCACTCGCTGCTGGGTGGGAACACGAAACTGTTCTCCAAAAAACTCCTGAAAAAAAGGATCATCAAAAAAGGGGCTATTGGAACGAGTAATGATCGCTTCGGTGTCAATTCGCACCACTGCCGCACCCGTGCGGGCCACTGCCTTAGCGACAAAACTTTCCGCCGTCATCTCCGGGGAAATTCTGGCCACGTCGGCGGCAGTGCTGGGCAGATTTTGAGCATTTACCGCCGCTAAACTGCTAAAACCGAGCATAACTCCTAGAAAAGTTGCCAAAGCGTGGGTAATAGTTCGCCGTAACCCTGTAGGAAGTTTCATACTTTGATCTCTGATTCTGATGTTTTAACTGTTTCTGTCTATCGGTTGACAGACCGACTATTAAAAATCTAACAGATCGATCGCTCCGATTAAATCCGGAAATAAGCTAAGACGTATTTAAATCGCTTATTTTTAGATTAGCCGAATCTCCCCCAATCCCTTTACTGTTGCCTCTTGCCTCTTGCCTCTTGCCTCATCTCAACAGGCAATTTAAATTACGAACAGTTTAACCAATGAGTTGACACCAAATCCGTCTGCTGGCGGATTTGGTCATGGTTGGCCGTTCACTAATCTTTGATCACTAGGGGCGATTGCAGGGTAATATTTAAATCTCGATCGGGGTTAACAGAGTATAACTGCGCGGAACTACCACCGACAATTCCCGCCGTCGGTAAACCCCATCCTGCAAGGGTTCCCACGGCTGCCCCCGCTAAGACATCGAGAACTTCAATCTTGCGATCGCCTGTGAGAGCAGCAATCGCTGTGGCTGCCCCCGCACCGGCGACGGTTCCCGCTAAGATATCTTGAGTTTTTGCCCCTTTACGCACGGTTTCAGTGGTAGTAATTAATCGGGAAGTAGCATTGAGGGGAATGGTGCGATTGCCCCCATCGAGGGCAATTTCATCGGCAATAAAGCGCACACCTCGGCCCGCCGCTTCTAAAGTACCCTTGACTTCACTTCCCGCTGCAATCACCACACTCCCATTCCGGTCACGAATATCTCTGGCTACGGTTAAAGTCAGAGGAATAACATCACTTTTAGAAACTAAAATTTTATCGGCTTTCTCGTAATTCAAAGGGATAACTGTTCCGGCCGGAATCGAGATTTGTTGGGCGATGAGACGTGGCCGATTAATATTACTTTGAGCGAGGACGGGAAAAGTACCGGACATGGAACCCATGAGCAGAGTAATCAGTAAAGCTGTGCCGGCTCTAGTAACAGGATTGATAGACATAGCGGTTATCCTCTCAAAAAACAACAGTGAACTTTCTCTGTTTCTAGATTATTTTTTTTTGCCTGTCATGTCAGTCCCCTCCACAGGGAATTTTTTCCCTCTCTATAGGGAAAAAAGTGGAATAGGGGAATTTCCCCATTTTGTCCATCGACCGCAAAAGAGAGCCGAAAAGCCTAGAATAGTAAAAAACCTCGGATTGCCATCGTCTATGGAACTCGCTGCCGGAAAAATCCTTAGTCATCGCTACCAAATTATCCGTCAATTGGGAAAAGGGGGATTCGGACAGACTTTCTTGGCCTGCGATCGCCAGTTACCCAATCAAAATCGCTGTGTGATCAAACAATTTCAACCCCAGTGCCGGAATGCCGAAACTGTAGCCATCGCTAGACGACTCTTTGAAACCGAGGCGAAAATCCTGCAAGAATTGGGCATTCATCGTCATATTCCCCGTTTATTTGCTTATTTTGAGGAAAATGGGCAATTTTTCCTCGTGCAAGAATACATTGAAGGGGAAGATTTAGCCACAGAAATTACTGCCGGTGTCTATAGACAAAATGAAGAGAAAGTAGTGGCTTTATTAACAGAAATTCTCTCAATTCTCGAATTTGTCCATCACAAACAGGTGATCCATCGCGATGTTAATCCCTTCAATCTTATTCGTCGCAGCCAAGATGATCAATTGGTTTTAATTGATTTTGGTGCTGTCAAACAAATTAGCACGCAAGTAGTTAAAGAAGGTAAAACCATTTCTACGGTCGCTATCGGTACCCCCGGTTATTTCCCCAGTGAACAGGCCCAAGGTTATCCGCGTTTTAGTAGCGATATCTATGCCACTGGTATTATTGGATTACAAGCTTTGACCGGTAAAGCTCCCGAAGATATTCCATTGGATTCTCGCACGGGGGAAATTCTCTGGCAACATTTGGCCATGACTAGCCCAGAGTTTAGCTATATTATTGATCGGATGATCCGCTATGATTTTCGTCAGCGTTATACCAGTGCCAGTGAAGCATTAATCGCTCTGAGAAAATTAGGTAAAATTCATCATCTCGATCCGAAAACTACCTATGTGAAACCTCAAGGTCGGGTTGCTCGTCAAGGGAAATCTTGGCTAACAAAAATCTTGTTTGTCTCTGGGACAATTGGTTTAATAGCTGGTGCTTATCTGGGTTTTGATTATTGGCAAAATTCTCGTAATTCTCTTAGTTACTATCAACAAGGTCAGACTTTTTATCAACTCAAACGTTATACAGATGCCCTTAATTCCTATGGTCAAGCCTTAAAAATTAATCCCGATTATCTTGAGGCATTGCAAGGACAAGCCGATGCTTTATTAGCTTTAAAAAGATACTCGGAAGCTTTAAATACCTACGAAAAAGCTATTCAAATTAACCCGGATTCCGCTTGGCAAGCTTGGCTCGGTCGCGGGGAAGCTTTAGATAAATTAGGCAAAAATCAGGAGGCTTTAGAAAGTTTTGAGCGGGTCTTATCTCTTAATCCTGCCGCTAGTCAAGCTTGGCAAGGTAAAGCCGATATCTATCTAGAACTGCAACAATATTCCGCCGCCCAAAAAGCTCTTGAAAAATTGTTAACTTTTCAAAAAAATGATGCCAAAATATGGTATAAAAAAGGCTGGTCATTACAAAATCTTGAGGATTATGAAGGGGCAGTTAAAGCCTACGATCAGGCTCTAGCGATCGAATCGGATAATGCCTTAATTTGGTATCAAAAAGGTAATAGTTTGTATCAATTAAATAAAATTAATGATGCTTTAGAAAGTTATAGCAAAGCCGGACAATTTAATCCCCAATTTTCCCAAGCTCACTATAGTCAAGGGATTATTCTGCAAAAATTAGGTCGCAATTCAGAAGCTTTGGAGGCATTTACTCAAGCAACTAAAGCCAATTCTAATTATTATCAAGCTTGGTTAAATCAAGGGGCATTACTTCATCAAATGGAAAGATTTCAAGAAGCGATCGCATCCTACGAAAAAGCTCGCCGCATTTCTTCCCAAAAAGCCGAAGTTTTTATCGGTATCGGTAACGCTTGCTATCGTTTAGGCGACAATTCTCAAGCCATAAATGCCTATCAACAGGCGATTCAAAGACAAAAAGATAACCCCGAAACCTGGAAAAGTTTAGGCAATAGTTGGTTTAAACTCGGTCAATACGAGCGAGCGATTCAAGCTTATCAAGAATCACTTCGTTATCGTTCCAATGACCAAGAAGTGCAAACACAAAAACAACTGGCAGAAACTCGCTGGCAAGAACTTCAGCAATCTCCCCAAAACCAAACCCCCAAAGTCGATAGGGAGGAACAGGTTCCCTAACTTCCGCTCTTTTTACCGCTATTTCTCGGCAATAATTCCCGTCCTTGATAAAACTGTTTTTTCAGTTCTCCCAAGTGCCAATAAGCTCCCACCATATCTTTTTGTCTCCCGTTTCGTCTATAATCACCATTATTTCTTACCCATCGACCAGATTTAGAATTAATTTTAATCTTCTATTTCTCACTTCTTCTACTGACCAGGGTGCCTCGGTTAAATTGTAGTCTAAATTATCTAATTGTCGGATCTTAAAAGTCATAACTCTAGTTTTCCTGCGAGGCTTTCCTTTAATTTTAGGGGATTAGCTGACCGACAGCCAAACTGACGCTAAAATAGTCTTTGCTGTCCGGGGTTGTTGCTTGCTCCTGACGGTGGTTGTAACC
>NZ_JADBTX010000117.1:0-17953 GCF_020245945.1 Microcystis sp. M015S2 | reverse complement strand
GCAAGAACCGGATGATTATGTGGTGGCGACAAATGAAACCTATTCTATCCGGGAGTTTCTCGATATTTCTTTCCAATACGTTAATTTAAATTGGCAGGATTATGTGGAGTTTGATCAACGTTATTTGCGTCCGGCGGAAGTAGATTTATTAATAGGAGATTCCACAAAAGCCAGGGAGAAATTAGGTTGGCAGCCGTCGGTAACGTTTGAGGGACTGGTAAAATTAATGGTAGATGCGGATTTAGCGGCTTTGGGGATTAATCTTAATAACGCTGGTGATAGCGAACAGTTATTAAAAGATTTGGCTTATCTTCGCAATCGTTCCTTAATTGCCGTCGATTAAAAAGTCGGGTGGGTTAGGGAAGCGCAACCCATCCCCCGTCTTGATCCATCGCCATTTTTACCTGACTTTTAGGAATAAATAGGGTCTTTTTCCAGCAAACCTAGCAATTTTTGCATTTTAATCCAAGCCCTTCTCATTTGCCAGAATTTACTTTTTTCCATTGCGGCTATTTTGCTGTCAGCTTCTCGATAATCCAATTGGGTTTTTTGCAAGTCTTGTTGTAATTCTTGTTCATGAATTTCTAATTGTTTAATTCGTTCTCTAGCCCTTTCCAACTGAGCGAATATATCGACTCTTAAGGTGACTAGAGCGGCAAAAATGGCTTGGATATTTTGGGAGTAAAGTTGGGGATGATTATAAAAGAGTTGGGTATAGGAATAAATATAGTGTTCTGCGGTCATTGAGCGACTCATAGAATCAGCTTTTTGTCGATAGAAAAATAACACTTCTGGGATACGATAGACTTCCCGACCTAATTCGATCAGAGATAACCAAAAATCTTGATCTTCCCAACCATAAATTAAATTAGTATTATAGCCGCCCACAGTTTCCCAGTCAGATTTCCGAAACAAACCGGAGCAAAATATCATATTATCTACTAATATATCGGGAAATTTATACTCAGGCAGCGGCCAAATTCCTTCTCTATCGCCAAAATACTCCGCTTCGCAATAAACTATCCCTAATTGCTCATTACTTTCTAGTAAAGTAACCGCTTTTTCTAGATAGGAATCGGCAATTTTATCATCGGCATCAAGGGGAAGAATATAGGTTCCTTGCGCTTGGGCAATTCCTAGATTTCTCGCTGTGGCAACCCCTTGATTTTCCGTGCGGATGATCCTGGTTTTTGGCTGTTGATAATTTTGTAAAATCTCGATGGTTTCTGGTTCTGTGGAGCCATCATCAATAACAAGGATTTCAAAATTTTGGTATGTTTGTGCTAAAACTGATGCGATCGCATCATCAAGATAGCGACCTTGATTATAGCAAGGAATAATTACGGAAACTTGAGGAGCATGACTCATTGGGGGCAATTCTCTCCTACTTGAGCAAAAACTAGGTTATCAATAGCTTATCCCAAAAGCTCCCCTTTCTCGTTTTTCTGCGTCAAGGAAGTGTTGATATCCCCACTAGCAATTTCGGGATAGTAGGACATATTCTGGATAAATCCTTAAATTATTCTGATGGGTGAACAAAATCACCCAATTGGGTGATCCCCGTGAGGGAAGCATCTCTTTTTAATAGAGGATAAGTTATTCAATAATCAGATTGTCATTATAAATGATCCTTAATCATGGAAGCTCATCAACAAAAACAACTCCGCACTTTCCTCTTGGAGAAATTAGCAATTTCCCCCCGTTCCCTCGATATGGCTGTGCGTCTCTGTGAAGCATCGGTGGGTTCTTTGCCGATGGTTTTATGGCAGTACGGTTTAATCGATTTGTCGCAATTGAATCAAGTTTTTGACTGGATGGAAACTGTATAATTAGTTTTCAAGAATAGGCCATTAATTATCATTTTTATTAAGAAAATTGACCAAGCTCTAGAGCAGCAAGTTACTGCAATTTATTTAATTTTATACCCCTTGATCGCCATTTTGCTTGTCATGACAGAAGGTAGAAAGAAACTTAATTAATATGGCATCGGTTCTTCAGTTAGGCATCGACTATATGGAACTCTTTGATGGCTGGATAGAAGTTGAGATTTTCGTGACTAGGACGACTGAGTTTAATCAGGGCAAACCGTTGGGATGGTTGCAATTTTTGCCATTGTTCTAAACTAATTTCGATCTGGAATTCTCTGGCTTTTTCTCGGACTGTATCGGGTATCTGGCTATCATCTAGCCAAGCGGGATGCGCATCTATTGCCAGTTTTCCTGGGGGATTGCCAGTTTTTTCGGTGATTAATTTTTGCAGAAAATCTCGATAGATTTTGGCTTCTGCCGCCGTCGTACAAGCCATATTAACTAATACCATTCTTTCTGGTTGACTCAACTGCATCCAATGGGATAATTTTAATTTAACTCCACAGGTATCTAGTTTCATTCTCACGGTCATCGGTATACAACGTAAGGAGTCAACAAATTCGGCTTCAAAGTCGAAAAAGGTGGTCATATCATTTCATTGGGTTGCTGAGTATAAATCTATGATACAGTGCCGTGGGATAATTGCTAGGGTCAAAATGTTATTTTTATTGAATAAAATTGGCTCGATATTGATTACTAGAAACGAGAATTTTCTCTAGTTCCTGCCATTTTTCTCCTGCAATATAGTCAATAATTTGATCAAGATTTTGCTGATAATTTGTCAAGGATATCAATAAAGCTTGACGATTGTATTTAGCCATCATTAAACCTAATTCGGGATTGCCACCACCGACGCGACTGGTATCGCGAAAACCGGAACTAGCTAAATTTTCCGCTAATTGGCGAATATTCAGGTCTTGTTCTTCCGCACAAGCTTGGATTAAACTGGTACTAATCATTACTGGCAGATGGGAAATCCAGGCCACGGCTCGATCGTGTTCTTCGGGGGAAGAATAATAAATTTTACAGCCTAATTTTTGTACTATTTCGGTTAAGATTTCCACGGCAAAATGAGGAGTAGATTCAAGGGGAGTAATCAGATAGGGGGTATTGACAAATAATCCCAATTGTGCTGCATTAATTCCCTGTTCGGCTGTGCCAGCCATAGGATGACTACCGACAAAATTCGGACATAATCGACTACAATTGGCCACAATTGCCCCTTTAACCGATCCCACATCGGTGACAATGGCTTGGGGTTTTAAATAGGGAGTTAATTTTTGCAAAGTTGGCACAATTAAATGTATGGGAGTACAAATAAAGATTAAATCGGCAGTAGCCAATAATTCTAAACTGGTACTAGATTCATCTACCACTCCTTTTTGTACGGCGATATCACCAGTGGATTGTTGACGAGAAACTCCCAAAACATTATAGCCCTGCGATCGAAAATCTAACCCCAAGGAACCACCGATTAAACCCAGTCCGATAATGCCAATATTCATTAGTTTTACTCAAAAATAATTTCGTCTTCTACTCGCCAAGCAGGATCGACAATGCACAAGAAAACTAAGGGTTCCTCCCCACAATTATGAATATATTGTTTAGCTAGAGGAGGTATATAAATGGCGGCACCGACAGTCACTAATTGCACTTCCTCATCGATGTGCATTTCCCCTTGTCCTTGCAGAATATAATAAACTTCCGCAGTTTTTAAAGCGTGGGGAGTAGAAGTTTCCCCCACATCTACCCGCGCATGGGCTAAACTATAACGTAGATTTAACGGTTGTTTATCGGGATGCAATAACTCGCGCAATCGGGTATGATCACCAGCGATGAATTCCTCACATTCGATCAGTTTTCTGATTAACATAGTAAAATTAAACCTCGAAGATTGTTTTTATTTTATCATTGAGTGAAAAGCTAAAGACTAATAGCCGTTATCATAGAAATATTCAGCATCGCCAGAATTAACGAATGACTTGGTTAGAACATAGTGTACAGGTAGAAGTGGACGCGCCGATCGATCTGGTTTGGGAACTCTGGTCAGATTTAGAACAAATGCCCCACTGGATGAAATGGATCGAATCGGTGAAAATTCTCGAGGAGGAGCCAGAACTTTCCCGTTGGAAGTTAGCCAGTGGTGGTCTAGAATTTACTTGGTTGTCACGGATAATGAAAATCGTCCCCCATCAGATGATTCAATGGGAATCCGTGGACGGGTTGCCTAACCGCGGGGCGATTCGTTTTTATGACCGTCATGGTAAGAGTATTGTGCGACTGACAGCAGCCTATGCTATACCCGGTTGGTTAGGAAAATTGATGGACAATCTTTTCCTCGGTCGAGTGGTGGAATCAACCCTGCAAGCCGATCTAGAGCGTTTTCGCCTTTATGCGCTCAATATTGTCAATAATACGCCGCCAAGGTGAGGTAATCACCGGTAATAAGCTTTTGACTAGCTAAATTGCTCGTTAAGACTGTCTATGAGCAGGGAGAGTCGGTCTAAGCATTTGTACTGAAAATTCCCATACCCAGTTCAAATGCAGTACAGATCATTGCTGACGATCGACTCCCAAAAATGAAAACTTCCTAAGAATATCCCGATCAAATTCCGCTATCACGGTTGAGATATTGCTACTCGATTTTATAGAGATAGGCTTCCGGGGTTTCCAGAAGGGAAGTCATCGGGCGATCGAGAGGAGAAGTTTTGGCGAGGGTAAAAATTGGAAATAAATCGTTCATTTGGATAGCCATTTTAAATTTCGGCTGTATGTAATAACTACCCGATGGGCAAGCATTGGTGATCTTTAGCTCTCTTTTGGTCATAAAGGTATCGATATAATCGTACTGACCATGCTCTTTTCTTTTGCCTTTCTTGGCTGGATCGCAAAGGGTTGAACCGACCGGAATCTGATTGATAATTTCCACTGTATCGGCCACGGATAGGAGTCTTTCGGAACCGTATTTACTAGCAAGATAACGTTGATTGAAATAGAGATTAGTTGCGATAGAATAGCCGATGATAATTGCTAGAACTAGACCGAGGATCCTGTCGAAAGTCTTAGTAAAGTTTAGATAGGCCAGACTAGCGATCGCCAAGAGGATAGGAGCAAACCAGAGTAAGATTTTACGATGGGAATAAAAATGCTCATCAGGATAATTAGAGGAAGCGTAGAGAAAAATTATCCAAGTGATCGCAAAAAAGCCGATCAGTGTTTTATTGCCTCGATATTTTTTGATGACTATGTATAGAGAAATGCCGAAAAAAATAGCCGAAACTACGACATTGAAAATTGATATATTGTCATTCAAAAAAAACACTTGATTACCCAGATAAACCGTTTCCCAAATCGCTTTAAATAGACGAGTGAACAGATTGCTCGATGGTTCACCGCTCGCCCCCTTCTCCGTGAGCGCTCCCACCAGTCCTTTCGTATTTGCAAATCTCCGAACTATCTCACTATTCCAATACATAATCAAGGCGAGATTTGCGGAGAGAATCGATAGAAAAGGCAAAAGACATTTACGAGTATTCTTGCGATTTCGATAAACAAACCCTAGAGAGGCGATAACAGAAGTCACTGGGATAATTAACATCGTGGTGGTGTGTAAACTCACCAATATAGCGACGGTAATCCCGAAGAATATCCAAGCTATAGCCTGATAGAGCAGCGGCTTACTCGTTTCCATCTGGAAACGATAGAGTAAAGCAAAAACGAGCAGGAAAAAGGGTATTGGGCTAGGGGCCCAGGAAAAATTATTAATAAAATAGTCCGCGTAAATCGTGCTATACCAAAATCCTGCCAAACTGGACAGGAGAAGACGTTTATCTTGTTCTACATTTTCTAAAAGTTGATAAACCAAGTAGATTAAGAGGGGAATCGATAGAAAAGAAAATAGTCCATTGGTAAGGACTTGAAATTCGGGAGCGGTACCGAAAATTGTCAGAGGGAACGCTAAATAACCATAGAGGGGAGGAATTACGAATCCATATTTTCCACCCCCCCCTGCAGGTCCCAATTGAGGAAAGTTTCCCTTCCACATATCCATCCAAAAGTAACCACCGCTAATCTGATCGGGATCGGGTCCGATATCGAAGGTAACGTATTCAAAAATACTGACAATCCTGGTGAAAAAGGCAAAGGCGATCGCTAGAATCCCTAAAATCAGTGCTGTTACTCGGACTTTATTGATTGATTTCCCCATAAGTGTCGGTATTTTTATCCTAAAATTGTCTAGTAGCTTTGCGACCGTATCCCTGAATATTTATCTTCGCATGGTAGCACTAATTTCTAGTCCTACTCGGTCAGAATTATAGCGTTAAAGATGAAGTATAACCTGATTTCGTATTGCTGGCCGACTCCCCAAAACGAAAACCTCGTACCTCACCATGAAGATAACTGCTATAAGATTTAAGAGACTGTTTAGCAATAAACTGGGTACACTCGCTTAACAAAAATTTTTTTAGACAGATATTGGACAAGATCGGGAACCCCGTGTTAAACTGCCTCGATAAGATGATGTCACTCTCAAAGCCCTTCACTATATAATCTAATGGTAATACAATCGGTCAGTTTAACAGTTAAGGACTATAAGTCTAACATTCCCGTGGCCATCTTGTGTGGTGGCAAAGGAACCCGACTGCGGGAAGAAACCGAATTTCGACCTAAACCGATGATTGCCATCGGAAATCGGCCAATTATTTGGCATATCATGAAAACTTATGCCCAATATGGGCTAACCGACTTTATGCTCTGTCTAGGGTACAAAGGGGAAATAATCCGGGACTATTTCTTTAACTATGATTGGAATCAAAGTGATGTCCTCTTAGAGTTAGGCAATAAAAAAGTGACCAAACTCGATAGTGGACACGAGGAGGAAGACTGGCGTATTTGGTTAATTGATACGGGACAGGAAAGCATGACGGGAGGCCGTCTTAAACGTCTCACCCCTTACATAGAGAGAAGTGGAAGCGAGATCTTTTTGGCCACCTATGGGGACGGGGTTTGTGATGTGAATATTGCGGATCTGTTGGATTTCCATTACTCTCATGGGAAATTAGCCACGATGACGGCGGTTCGTCCTTCTTCTCGCTTTGGTGAGTTAGTGATTGAGGGTAATTTAGTCACTCAATTCCAAGAAAAGCCCCAAACGGCTGAAGGATGGATTAATGGGGGGTATTTTGTCTTAAATCGCAAGGTTTTGGATTTAATTGAGGGAGATGCGACGACTTTTGAAGCACAGCCCCTAAGAACCCTGGCTGCTTTGGGAGAACTCGCCGTCTATAAGCATGAAGGGTTTTGGCAGTGTATGGATACTTATCGAGAAATGGAAATGCTCAATCACCTTTATGACACTGGACAAGCTAGATGGAAAATATGGTAAAGGAAGCATTTTAGCCTGGCAAAAAGGTCTTTATTACTGGTCATACGGGCTTTAAGGGGTCTTGGCTGGGGTTTTGGTTACTCCATCTGGGGGCAGAGGTAAAAAGCCTCAGTTTAGCTCCCAATACCACCCCCGCCTTATTTGAGCAATTAGACTTAGCTCAAAACCTGAGTCAGCATATAGGAGATATTCGAGCGGCTGAGTTAGTGGCTCGTTTAATCGCTTCATGGCGACCGGATGTAGTCTTTCATTTAGCGGCGCAATGAGCGTCCTATACCGAACTCAAGTAATTGACAGATAATCAATCCTTTAATAGCAGGAGGCACTAAGTGGACATAGTAAATTCAATACATATCCAGATTAGGAAAATGCTCAAAAAGCAATCAGAAATTGATGGCAGATTTTTGGTAATTGCCGCACTCTTAGGATATTTTGGGTTATTGTATCTAGCTAATTTTTTTGTTCCCTATCACAAGTTTTGGAGGAGAATTGGGGTTCCTGCGGTTAAAAACCCTTTTATCGATCTTAGAGAGGTATTAGGTGCCTTTGATTGTGATCGATTGACTGGCGAAGTTTCCCTAATAAATAATTCTTGCTTCAATCAAATATCTTATCCTAGTAGTTGGTCTTCGTTAACTTGGCTGGGGTTAGAGCAGCGTGATATTATATTTTGGGGAGTTTTCTTTGCTTTAATCTTTTATGGGATAACTTTAATTATCATTGGCAGATTAAATTATCAAGAAGCTGTAGTTTATGCCCTAATTTTATGCTCACCACCGGTAATGCTTTTAGTGGAACGTGGCAACGTAGATATTGTTATCTATTCTTGGCTTGGTGTCGGACTGATAATAATTAAGAATAGCCGAGCATTAATTTTTAGGTTGTGTGCCTACTTATTAATATTTTTTTGGGGAGTTGTTAAACTATTTCCCATTTTCGGTCTGGTAGTAATTATTAAAGAAAAAAGAAATCTATTTCTGTTCTTGGCGGCTATTTTTACCACTGCTTTTATTACTTATTTTCTCGCTAGTATAGGGGAGATGAAAACTATCTCACAAGCATTTGATGTTGATAATGTTTGGTTTCGTTTTGGCTATAAAGCCCTCTTGAAAGTAAATTATTTGATATCACAGCTTTTTTTATTTACTAGCGGCGAAACTGATATTAAAAAGACGATCAGATATATGATGTATATAATTATGAGTCTATTGACGCTATTAATCTTGACCAGAGTTTTATTGTCGAAATTTAAAATTTTTCAACAATGGCTTAGTTCTGATTTTGTCTCAACAGATTCGGACAAGTCTTTAGATAAAAGTCAATATATTGATTATTTCCGTCTTGCAGCAGGCATTTATTTAGGAAATTATCTTGTTATTGGTCTTGTTTTTGATTACAAATTAACTTTTCTAATCTTTGCTCTTCCTCAAATCTTGGATTGGATTAAGCAAGAAAATCAGTTAAGCTTGTCTTCCAGTATGGCTTTAGTCGCTATAGTGGCAACCTTTTACGCGAGTCCATTCTTATACACTTGGGTAGTTGATGAAATTATCAATTTGCTTTTATTTGTCAATTTATTATACATGGCAATTCTCTCTATGCCTGAATGGCTAAAAATTTTAGTCCATAGGAGATTGTCTGGCAAATTTTCTGCATAAAAGTTTAACCACAGCCTAATATATAGCAAAACCAAATGAATTGTAAAAGCTCCTCATCTCTAACCCCTCTCTCACTCCGGAGAGCGGAGAAGAATGGTGTTTACGAATCATTTAGACTGGCTCCGTTAAATACTTCCTGAGACTTTTGGCTGACTAATAAAATGCCTTTCTGTCAAGTGGAATTAATATTTATATTCCCCTGTCAGTTTTCTGACCAGTTTCCACAGAAAACGATTCCAGGGTTTTCTGTACAAGTACCGACTACTCGCAGTAGGTTGTCTAATTTTAAAATCAGTGTTGCTGATATCATAGACCTTTGCTAGGTCTTTCAGAGTGAACTCAATAGGGGTTTTATCAACTAGCCGCTCAAAAACTTCAACATTATTTTTAAGAATATCATCCTTTTTTTTCAATAATGGATATGGCTTCTTGGCGTGTCGATTAAACAAAAACAATGCTTCTGTTGGCTCATAATGCTGCGGCTTTTGAATTTTACTATGGCCACCGCTGCGGGCATTCTTAACTCGAATGTCAGTAAAACACATTTGCTTCAGGGGAAAGGTTTGATAACAAACCCACTGAAGATACCAATCAGTCCGATGTGCCCCATGATAAATCGCCGGTAAGATAACATCAGCATAGCTTTGGGAGAGGATTTGAGATTCTGCATCATATCCACTAATGGGAAAGCATTTTCTGGAGATGAACTCTTCATAAGATGCTTTAATCGGTAGAAATGCCCACTGTTTAGGATCATAAAAAGTTCCAGCAATGGGATGATATTCATCGAGCAATTCTTTTATCTTTTTGGGAATATCTACTCCTTCATCAGCAACAAAGGTAACATCATCATCGATAAAAATGTAGTATTCATAATCTTTGGGAACTTCCCTATATAGCAAGCTCCTGCCCTCACTCCAAGTCACTCCTTTTGCAGTAATGAAAGCATTGGGGTCATCTTCCGTTGCCCAATTAAGGCGATAAAAGTCACTAAATTCAGTAGTAAATAGTTCTCGTTTTTCTATAGTGCAAGGCTCATTAATTAGTTGGCCCTGTTCCAAAATACAGAAGGTTTTTATACTCATTTACAAATTAGATAAAGTTCGGTACGAGTTCAAGTTTTAGCTTAATATATAGCCAGTCTAAACGATTTGCCAACAGCACGAGCATCACGTCTCCAGAGTGGGAGAGGAGATGGGGGTGAACCGGTCCCCACGACCCACCTAGGTAGGCCACAGCACCCTTCATGTCACGCTCAGTACATAGCCCTAAGTTTGAAGCAGCCATAGGGTCGGCAGGAGGCAGCAGTAAATGATTAAATTGTACTTCAGGTGAGTTAAAACCGCTATGTAACACTTTCGAGTCCAGAACAATATTAAAATCCCTGCCACCCAAGCATAGCTGAATGTTCACAGCAAATTCAAGCCATATACAATAAGTATAAATACTTAATTGATTTTCCCTTGAATCACGAGGCATCGAAAATCAAGAACGACTCTCCCCGCTTAGAAGTTCCCTGCTCCCCTTTTGTCTCAGCTAACCATTCTAGATGCCTAACAGCTTAACTAATTGACATACTCGGTCAAGTTCATGTATAGTGGCTCCCAAAGAGTTAGGGTGATAGGTTTAAGCCTTCACGAAGACTCTTTTCAGGGATTACTTGGAGAAAGCTGCTGAAATTAACTGAAAACCTAGTATAGCGAGTCTATTTGACTTGTGAACAATAATAGCTCCCCTCTCCTTCCGGGATGAGCCTGATGGGTTTTGGCAGTGCATGGATACTTATCGAGAAATGGAAATGCTCAATCACCTTGATGACAGTGGACAAGCTAGATGGAAAATATGGTAAAGAAAGCATTTTGGCTGGGCAAAAAGGTCTTTATTACTGGTCATACGGGCTTTAAGGGGTCTTGGCTGGGGTTTTGGTTACTTCATCTGGGGGCAGAGGTAAAAGGCCTCAGTTTAGCTCCCAATACCACCCCCGCCTTATTTGACCAATTAGACTTGGCTCAAAACCTGAGCCACCATCTAGGAGATATTCGAGAGCCTGAGTTAGTAGCTCGTTTAATCGCTTCATGGCAACCGGATGTGATTTTTCATTTAGCAGCGCAACCCTTAGTACGGCTTTCTTATCTTGAGTCGGTGGAAACGTGGAACACAAATGTTATGGGGACTATTCACGTTTTAGAGGCCCTCAAAAGCCTGACTCATCCCTGTGCCGCCGTGTTTATTACTAGCGATAAGTGCTATGAGAATCGGGAATGGGTCTATGGTTATCGGGAAAATGACCCGTTAGGGGGTTATGATCCCTATAGTTCTAGCAAAGCGGGGGCTGAATTGGCGATCGCATCTTGGCGAAATTCCTTCTTTAAAACCCCTCAAAACCCCATCGGCATTGCCAGCGCCAGGGCAGGAAATGTCATCGGTGGAGGAGATTGGTCTCTAGATCGGATTGTACCCGATGCCATGCGGGCCTTGATCAAATCCGAACCGATTCCGGTGCGTAACCCTTTAGCGACTCGCCCTTGGCAGCACGTTTTAGAGCCTTTAGGTGGCTATTTACGCTTGGCTGAGTCGATTTATCTGCAGTTGATGACGGCTAATTGGCAGCAAGACAGCCGGGGGTTATATGGGGCGTTTAATTTCGGTCCGTCTCTGACTTCTAATCGTCCAGTTAAAGAGTTAGTTGAGTCTATCCTACAACTTTGGCCAGGTACTTGGCTCGATCAAAGTGATCCGAATGCTGTTCATGAGGCTAAATTGCTTAATCTAGTCACAGATAAGGCTTTCCATAGCCTAAAATGGCAACCAGTCTGGGATTTTCGGCAAACCCTCAAGGAAACCGTGACATGGTATTATCAAGCGGCTCAAATGGACTCTGAAGATAAAGCACAATTCCAAGAACTTACCCGCCAACAAATAGAATATTATCAGAGTTGTTTGATCGATTAGCGAACTCAAGGCTGATAATGGTCTAAATTAAGTAATAATTAAGTTCAAATTTCTCCCCTGAAAGGAAATTAACCATGACTCAATCTATTTCTCCCCCCAATACAAATACTGAAGCAGAACTGCGAGAGCAAGTCTTTCAAGCAGTACAAGAATATTATAAGCACAAATTTCAACCCCGGGCTTTTGTGGCGGGGCAGACCTATATTCCGGCATCGGGTAAGGTATTTGATGAGCAAGAATTAGTCAAATTAGTGGATTCTTCCTTAGATTTCTGGTTAACGACGGGCAGATATGCGGCGGAATTTGAGGAACGTTTTGCCCAGTGGATGGGGGTAAAACATTGTTTATTAGTCAATTCTGGCTCTTCGGCCAATTTAGTGGCCTTAAGTGCTTTAACTTCCCCTAAATTGGGGGAAAAACAACTTAAACCGGGGGATGAAGTGATTACCGTCGCCGCAGGTTTCCCGACTACAGTTAATCCCATCTTTCAAAATCAGCTAATTCCCGTCTTTTTAGACGTTAAATTACCCGGTTATGACCTTGATATTGATCAACTGGAATCGGCCTTGTCAGAGAAGACTAAAGCGATTATGATCGCTCATACCTTGGGAAATCCGTTTAATTTAGAAACGGTGATGGCTTTTGCCGAAAAACATGACCTCTGGGTAGTCGAGGATAACTGTGACGCGGTGGGAAGTCTCTATAAAGGGCAAAAAACCGGCACCTTTGGGCATTTAGCAACGGTTAGCTTTTATCCTGCCCATCACATGACTATGGGAGAAGGGGGCGCGGTTTTAACCAGCGATACCCGCTTGAAAAAGATTGTCGAGTCATTCCGTGACTGGGGCCGAGATTGTTGGTGTCCTCCGGGGGTAGATAATACCTGTAATAAGCGCTTCGG
Source organism: Microcystis sp. M015S2 (assembly GCF_020245945.1). Classification (NCBI taxonomy): domain Bacteria; kingdom Bacillati; phylum Cyanobacteriota; class Cyanophyceae; order Chroococcales; family Microcystaceae; genus Microcystis; species Microcystis sp. M015S2. The sequence goes on along the minus strand of NZ_JADBTX010000117.1, from coordinate 5,188 downwards.
TTGGCAGTTAGGAGATTTACCCTTTGGCTATGACCATAAGTACACCTATTCTCATGTGGGTTATAACCTAAAGATGACGGATATGCAAGCAGCCGTCGGGGTAGCGCAACTGGATAAATTGCCAGGATTTATCAAAAAGCGCCGAGAAAATTTCGACTTTTTGCATCAAAAGTTACAGGAGCTTCAAAATGTTTTAATTCTGCCTGAAGCCAGCCCCGATTCTGAACCGAGTTGGTTCGGGTTTCCGATTTTTGTCAAGGAAAATGCGCCTTTTAGCCGCAATGATTTAGTTAAGCATTTGGAGGAAAAACGCATCGGCACAAGGCTATTATTTGGAGGAAATTTACTGCGACAACCTCTTTATAAGGGGTTAAATTATCGAGTTATTGGGGATTTAAGTAATGCCGATAAAATCATGAGTAGTGTTTTTTGGCTGGGCATTTATCCCGGATTAACCGAGGAAATGTTAACCTATGTAGCAACGACCATCAGAGAATTTTGTCATGGCCAATAAAATTCCCAAACTTTTGGGACAAAATTTCCGAGCATGGGTAATCAACCTTAATCCACTGTCAATCCACTTAAAATCTTGAAAAACTGATGAAAATCACTGAGACAAGAATTTCTAAGTGCTACGAAATTGTCCCCACTATTTTAGAAGACAAGCGTGGTCGTTTTGTTAAAACTCTACATCAGGACATCTATGAAAGTCACCAGTTAATTATTCACTTTGCTGAAGAATATTATTCGGTGTCCAAGAAAAATGTTTTGAGAGGACTACATTTCCAAGTTCCTCCGCAAGATTGCACAAAAATTGTGTATTGTCTCGAAGGTTCGGTAATGGATGTAGTGGTAGATTTGCGTAAAGGCTCGCCAACCTATGGCGAGTTTGAGTTGTTTAATCTGAGTTCTGAAAATGGTAAGATAATCTATATCCCTTCTGGCCTAGCGCATGGTTTTTATGTGACGAGCGAAACGGCAATTATGTGCTATAAAGTATCAACAGTATATTCTCCCAAAGAAGATACAGGAATTCTTTGGAATTCCGTAGTAATACCTTGGCCAAATCTACATCCTATCTTATCTGAACGAGATCAGAGTTTTCTTCCTTTTTCAGAATTTCGGAGTCCGTTTGTTTATTGAGAATCAAAACAATTTAAAGAAAGCATGAAAGTATTAATTACTGGTGCGAGTGGTTTTGTTGGTTCCCATGTAGCAAGGCTTTTAGTAGCCGAAGGGTGTGAGGTATATGCGCTTGTGCGAGAAAGCAGCAACCGATGGCGAATTCGAGATATTCTGCCATCAATGTATTTACGGCAATCCGACTTAGTAGCATTTGAAAACGTGAATACTTATTTGCAGGAAATCAAACCTGAATTGTGCATTCACTTAGCTTGGTATGCAGTGCCGGGTAAATACCTAAATTCTCAAGAAAACCTTGATTCAATTCAGGCGAGCATCAATCTTCTCTCTCAATTAGCCGAACTGGGTTGTAAGCGGTTTGTGGGTATAGGGACTTGTTTTGAGTATGATTTAAGTCTGGGATATTTATCTGAATCCAGTTTGACAAAACCCATAACCTTATATGCAGCCACCAAGGTCGCACTTTCCACTATTTTGCAGCAATTTGCCCAGATAACCGAAATGGAGATAGCTTGGATTCGCCTATTTTATCAGTATGGACCAATGGAGGATGAGCGACGGTTAATTCCGTCGGTTATTTCTTCACTGCTGCGGGATGAAGTGGTGAAAACAACTAAAGGTGAGCAAATTCGAGATTTTCTTCATATTGAGGATGTAGCATCGGCAATTTGGGCAGTTGCTAAGAGCAACGTTTCAGGTGTAGTTAATGTTGGTTCTGGTCAACCTGTAACCGTTGGACAAATAGCACTTGAACTTGGTAATTTATTAGGTAAACCTGATTTAATTCATCTGGGAGCTTTGCCTTACCGTCCCAATGATCCAATGTTTATTTGTGCTAATAATGAGTTGCTTAGAAAAAAGACCGATTGGACACCTAAATATAATTTAACGACGGGATTAAAAAATACAATTGAATGGTATAAAGTCCATCTAAATCTAAATAAAATTGAGGAAATTTAAGATGATTAAAAAATTAATTAGTGTTGTTACTCCTTGCTACAATGAACAAGATAATGTTGAGTTTTTATATACTGAGGTCAAAGATATTTTTGCAAGATTAGGAAAATATGAATACGAGCATATTTTTATCGATAATGACTCTCAAGATAAAACAGTCAGTATATTAGAGCAAATCTCTCAAAGCGACTCTAGAGTCAAAATTATCATTAACGCTAGGAATTTTGGCTTTGTTCGTTCTACCTATTACGGCCTCTTACAAGGAACTGGAGATGCGGTTATTTTAGTCTTCGCCGATTGTCAAGATCCTCCCGAACTAATCGTCGATTTTTTAGAAAAATGGGAGGAAGGCTATCAAGTTGTTAAAGGAATTAAAAGCTCGAGTCAAGAGAATTCTTTGGTCTATGGTATAAGAAAATTTTATTATTTTTTAGTTAGGACTCTATCAGAAGAGATTGACTTAACTGCTAATTTTACGGGCTTCGGTTTATATGATCACAAAGTGATAGAAGCATTGCGTTTGATCGATGATCCTTATCCCTACTTAAAGGGTCTTATTTCAGAAGTCGGTTTTAAGAGTGCTAAAATCGAGTATGCTCAGAAAGTCCGAAAACGAGGTAAGAGTAGTTTCAATTTTTATCGAATGTACGATCTGGCCATGCTGGGTATCACTACCTATTCTAATTTTCCGCTAAGATTGGCGACAATGATCGGGTTCGCTCTATCTCTACTGAGTTTTCTGGTCGGTCTGGTGACTTTGATTTTGAAGCTTCTGTTTTGGAACCTTTTCCCCATAGGAATAGCGGCGATCATTATCGGATTGTTTCTTTTTTCTTCTGTACAGTTATTTTTTATAGGTATTTTAGGAGAATACATTGGTTTGATAAATAGACGAAGCTTAAAAAGACCTCTAGTGGTAGAGAGAGCGCGAGTCAACTTTGATATTAAATAGTGAACAGTATTTTTAGACAATTTCGTACCGAAATGAGAATTTATTAACATGGAACGCCATACTAAAATCAGATTTATTAGCACAATTATAGTTATAGGCTTTGCCATCGCCGTTTTTTATCACTACAGTATGGGAGCTTATTTAGGCAATCAACATCCTCTTAATACTTTTTTATTTACACCTAACGATAAGTTTAATGACTTTTGGAACATGGTTAAATTTATCAAAGAACTTAATCCCTACAGAAGTGATGTTTATATTTTTGGTATATATTATCCATTGGGAGAGTTATTTTTCTTCCCGTTTACTATATTTAAGAGCAGAAATTTAGCACTATTAGTGTTTTTGAATATTTTTTTAGTCTGCTGGCTGTTGTTCATAATCAATAATTTTTCTCAGACTAATAGATTAGACAATTTTCGTGATATTTTTGTGATTTCCTTCATGAGCTATCCTTTTCTATTTACTATAGATAGAGCTAATGCAGAATTATATACGTTCTTGTTTTTATGTGGTTTTGCCTACTTTTGTAATAGCTTCAATCACTATAAATCGCTTTTTGCCTTAATTTGTCTATCCCTAGCAATTGCGATGAAACCATTTCCAGCAATTTTTCTAGTCCTATTGGCAAGCGAAAAAAAGTGGAAAAATATCCTCTATGTAATTATATTTGCCGCATTAATAACTATTTTTTCTCTGCTGTGTTTTCAGGGAAGTATTTTAGAAAATATTCAAGGATTGAGAAGAAATCAAGCAATGTTTGTGCAAGATTATGTGATCGGATCGGGAGGTTGGCCTTATGGGGTCAGTTTGTTCGGGTTGATCAAGGTTATTGCCGCTTTTGTCTTAAAGATTTCTAAAGATATTGGTATAATCTCATCATCAGATATAGTGCGAACATTTTTTGATTGGGTTTCACTACTTTTGAGACCCTATTCTGTACTATCGTTAATAATAGTAGGATTGGTAAGTTTATACATTCTGACTAAGGAGAAACTTTTCTGGAAAAAACTAGCTCTTTTAGTTTTTGTGATGAATGTTATCCCCCCCACATCAGGAGATTATCGACTGCTCAATCTTTTTATTCCTTTGGCTTTTTTTATTAATGAACCAAAGTCAAGTAAGTTTGATTTAGCCTATCTGATCCTGTTTGGTCTTTTGCTCATTCCCAAAAATTACTTTATTATTCCAGCCATGACCGATATCGGACTTAGTATAGGAGTTATTATTAATCCATTGTTAATGTTAATATTTGGGTTTTTGATTATTAAGGAAGGATTAAGTAAGACAACAAGAGATATACCCAAACAAAGCCTTGATAGGTCAGTTCGAGAATAAGTTTAACCTGATTGCCCAATTGTGAGAGACAATAGACAAAATATGACTAATACTGACAATTGCGATCGCAATTGTGTTGACATTGATGATAGTTTATGATAGGAAAGTGGCATCAGTTGTTCACCCCAACCTAACCAATGGCTCAAGAAACCCTCCTAATTGCAGCTAACCCACAAGGGATCAAGCTACCACCGACCCAAGATGAGCTACCTTCTGATGATGGTATTCCCATGGAAACCCAGCGACACGGACTGCAAATGCAGTTATTAGTCAGACCGCTTTCCCAATGGTTAAAAACCCAAGGACGAGAAGCGTTTGTGGGAGGCAATATGTTCGTTTATTTTAGCCCCAATCAAGTGCGGAACGAAGATTATCGCGGACCTGATGTATTTGTCGTTGTGGACGTGCCTCGAAAAGAAAGGAAAAGCTGGGTCGTCTGGGAAGAAGAGAAAGCCCCTGATGTGGTGATTGAGTTGCTCTCTGAAAGTACAGCGCAAAAAGATAAAGAAGAGAAAAAACTCATCTATCAGAATCGTTTGCGGGTGACAGAATACTTTTGGTATGATCCCTTTGAGCCAGAAGATTTAGCGGGACATCGCTTAGAAGGGGGTGTTTATAAATCTTTAAACCCAGATGCTCAAGGCAGGTTCAGCAGCAAAATATTAGGGCTAGTGTTAGTGCGGTGGCAGGGAATTTATGGGGATGAACAAGAGCCGATTACTTGGCTACGTTGGGCAACAGCAGAGGGGCAATTGCTCCCCACCATAGAGGAGTTGGCCGAGCAGGAAAAGCAACGGG
>NZ_JADBTX010000116.1:0-22627 GCF_020245945.1 Microcystis sp. M015S2 | reverse complement strand
TGGGATAAGCACCATTAATCACATCAAAACTGGCTAAAGAAGTCAGAACATTCCCCGTTGGGTTAAAGGAAAAAATCGTTCCCCTCCCAAAACTACCGTCGTATTGAGTTGTCCCATAAAAGAGACCATTCGTCCCCAAGGTGAGACTGTCAAGGGGACTACTCCCATTAGCCCCGTTAAAATCAGCCAGCTTTTGGATGCCTTCCGCCATTACTGGGGTCAGGGTCAACAAAGAACTACCGATCGCTAATAACCCACCTAAAACAAGCGATCGAGAACTTCTCCTGACACGATTTAGTTCAAATGTACTGGGGGGGAGAAAGAGATAATTGCTGCATAATAAAATATAGATGATTATGGTAGAAAAAACTGACTGAATAGCAAAAAACTATCTCAACAATAACGGGAACATCTCAATCTGTCAATGACTCTCAAACAATTACCTGACTTAGTGAATCTTGATTCTGGTTTTTTTGTAAGAGTTGAATGGGTTGATGAGTAACCAGAGAATAGAGAACATCAGGGTCAGAAACGTTGAATCCTGTAATAACTGGACTTCCCCCATACATAAATACTAAAAAATTAACAAAACCCTTACTGCAGGTCGCTTCTCAGAAAAAATTGAAAAGAGACTACTGGGTACATTTTTTACTTGAAAATGGCTTTACCGTTGACTCTATCTGGAGTAGAGCGATGACCTAGAGTTGGCTTTATAGCGATCGCTAACTTGATTGTAACAGATAGTGTCATCAATCTCTAGAGTAAGGGATTCCCTCTGTAGCCATGTTTAGATAGCTAGTACATTTATGCTGGAGAAGTTCAGTTCTATCAAAGAATTTTAGTTATCTTTTGACAAAAATTAGATAAATTAGCTTTTTTATCTAAAAATTCTAGTAATTCAGCTAGAGATTTTTGAGGATTTTTATATTTCTTGACTTGCCCATTTAGACTGAATTTAATTTCTTCGGGATATTCATCAAACAAATTACTTAAAAAAGTATCAGGAGATTGAGCCTTTATACCCCAAGTTTCTAAAGCTGACAGTGAAAAGTCGGTAATATTATTAGTTAAAATTAGATTAGCTTTAGCCATAACAGCAGTTGCTAAAACATGACGATCTTTTAAGTCGTTTGTCATTAACTCAATTAAACCAGATGGCACTTCAACCATGGCTTCGGGAAAAGCTGCTTTCATTGTCTCCACTAAATTAAGGGCTTTTATTGAAGTTATATTATATCGATTAATCAGATTGCGGGTTGTTTCTTCTAAAATTAATTTCGACCAGTAAGGCGAGTATAAACCTTGCCAAGCAATTGATAATAAAGTATCGCGTAAATACTAAGGAATAAGAACACAAGCATCTAAAACAACCCTAGGCTCTGCTGTCATCTAGGTTTAATTCCTCATCTTTTCTGTATAGTCCTTCCGCTTCAGTCATGGCTACAAGGTGATTTAAAATTTGTTCTCTTTCTTGATATTTTTTCTCTTTATATATTAGCAAATCTTCTCGTTTTATTCGTCGATCACTGCCTAGATTAGTCGATAAAATTTGCCCCTGTTCTAGTAATTTTATTAGATAAGAGTTAGAAACATTTAACAAATTAGCCGCTTCTTCTATAGTTAAATACTGAGGGGTAACATTTAACTGAATTACCTGTCCCGATGCTAAGGCAGCTACACTGTAACGAAGTACCATTAAAACCGATTCGGGAATATAGACATTTTCTCCCTGTTCAGTGACGAGTCTAGTCGGTATTTCTCTATTAAGCAGCTGATTTAATTGGGTTATTTGTTCAGTTTCTTCGGGTTCGACAACAAAATGAGTTGGGTCAAAATTAGAATATTTACTCATATCAGAGAATGACTCCACGCATTTATATTATTTCACCTCATTTTAACATACCAATCTGACAGGGGGACAAGAACCCTGAAATCGATACATCATAAGCTTTCTAGAGCTTTTGATCGAATAAGTTTTCCGCACTGGCTCCCATTTATCGATAAAATTCTTAGTAAGCTTGCTCCCATCCCTGATTCTTTCGTTAGCTTTTTGCTGGTCATCGATCTATTTTTGGCGAGAGAAGCTAGAAGCTTGTGTGGTCAAAGCTTCTAGCTTGCTTGTCCCCCTGTCAGCTTCCAATTTGGTGCAACTGGCAATTGGTTTAGTCCAAAAGGAAGTCGTAATAGCTATAAAATTAAAGCTTATGTAATTCCCAAAATTTAGTCTTTATAATTGCCTTTTAACAAATAGATGAGGGAAATCCATGGTTAACCTTTTAACTTATATAGTCATTTCAATTAAGATTGAGAATACCAATCCCAGAGTTCATAAGGGTTTTGTCGGTCTAGAGTGTATCAGACTTATCTGAAATGACTATATCAGTCAGCTTGTATTTATTCTCCCCACTCCCCAATTCATAATTCATAATTCATAATTCATAATATCAGGACAGGCAAAAGGCAATAGGCAAAACGAGCAATAGATAATCAGTTTTTAATAACTGGATTTAGTGTCAGGAGTCAGGAGTTATCAGTCAGCTTGTATTTATTCTCCCCACTCCCCAATTCATAATTCATAATTCATAATTCCCTTGCTGTGAGCGGATGATATCGATGGTACTTTTCAGCACACTAGCGATGGGAACTGCTATCAATAAACCGAGAATTCCTGCCACTTTGCCCCCGATAAAAAGAGATAGAATAATCCAGACGGGATTAAGTCCGATCATACCTCCCATTAACCGAGGGGCGATGACATTATCATTAATTTGACCGACAATAATAGTCAGGGTCAAAACTTTTAACCCTAGCCAAAAATCTTGAAACATCAGTAGGGTACTAATGCCAATAATGGTGAAGGCACTGGCAAAAGGAATTAATGTAGTTAGACCGATCGCCACCCCGAATAATAGGGCATAATCAACCTTGAGAATCACAAAAACAAAAATTTGAGCCAGGCTGAGAATTCCTGCTAAAATGGTTTGGCCGGCAAAATAGGTTTCAAAAGTTTGACGAATAATCGTTCTTAATTTGAAATTCCAGGGAGCAGGAATCCAGCTAAAAATTCCCTCCCAAATTTGTTCGCCATAGAGAACAAGAAAGACGGTTAGAACCAGAACAAATAGAATGTTTAGGATACTGTTGATAGTTCCCAGCACAAAGCTCAGTAATTGAGTGCTAAGAGTTTGTAAAACATTGGTTAGTCGTTCCGATAACTGGGTGATTGATTGCTCGATATAAATCGCATATTTCTGAGTTTTATCCCACTTTTCTAAATTTTGTATCTGTTCGGTTCCCGACTCGATCCACTGGGGCAAACTATTGATTAAACTGCTTAATTGCTCGACAATCTGGGGAATTAAAATTAAACCTAAAACAATCAAAATTAATAGGGCAATTAAAAAGACAATAGCGATAGAACCACTGCGATTAACCCCGCGTCTTTGCAGCAGTTTGATGGGAACATCTAAGACAAAAGCTAGTAAACTAGCAGTGACAAAAATACTGACTAAGGGTTCTAGGTAGCTAAATAATTGGAATAATAACCAACCATTGAGAAATAAGAGCGGAAAAACTAGACTTAGCCGCAACCAACGAGGTAGTTGCTTAAAAAGCTCTATCATATAACTAATTTTGTCCTGAGAGAGTATCGAGGTAAAAAGAGACTTTTCTAACCAGAAATCCTCTTTCAATCTAGCATCTCCTCGTTACTTTTTTGGTTCCAGTAACCCTGAAACTCTTATCCTAACTGTATGGAGCTAAGCGGATTCGAACCGCTGACCCCCTCAATGCCATTGAGGTGCTCTACCAACTGAGCTATAACCCCGCGAAGACCATTTTTGAATATAGCTTAAATAGAATCATTTTGTCAAGGGGTGGAGATAAAAAAATTTGTCACTCCCAAGGCGATCGCTCATTGACAAGGGTGAAACAATTGCCCCCATTTAGACAGGAGCCGGAATTTGGGTTAAATAGGTTAAACAGTGACCCATGAGGAAATAAACTACTAACATAGCCACTGCCGCTGCTGCCACTAGGGTTCCCGCCAGCATCAAGGAAAACTCTTGCTTGTCGAACGCTTGCTGCATCAGATGCAATGACCAAGCCACAAGACCGAGGTCAAAGATGAGAATCGGAACTAACATATTTTAAATTTTGTTAACTTTCCTCTATTCTAATACATAATTTTCCCGAGGGATAATCGGACGGAAGTTAAAAACAGGGATTTTTTGCCGGTTTTTTGATTGCAGCTGTCAGCCGTCAGCCATTGACTTTCAGTAATAGGTCTAAATTTTGCTCTTCTTGGTTTGCAGCCTGAAAAAATCCTTTTCCCGAAAAAGCGACTTAATCACTAGATTAAGTTCTGCAAATCTTGCTCTCATTTTCCCCGGCTAACGCACGGGTACTTGTTGATTTTGCAGATAATTTTTGACCTCAGCGATGGTTAATTGACCATAATGGAGCAAAGAAGCCAATAAAGCCGCTTCTGCCCGGCCTTCCGTCAATGCTTCGTAAATATGCTGACAATTACCCGCTCCTCCTGAAGCAATCACAGGAATCTCCACCCTTTCTGCGATCGCTTTTGTCAAGGCCAGATCGTAACCCGCTTGCGTGCCGTCGGCATCCATACTGGTAACTAACAACTCACCTGCCCCGCGTTTTTCCACTTCTTGGGCCCATAATAAAGCATCAATACCCGTATTTTCGCGTCCACCCCGAACATAAACCTCCCAACCGGGGTTATGCACATCCTTACGTCGTCTAGCATCGATCGCCACCACAATGCACTGTTTCCCAAAGCGATCGCTGGCTCGATCAAGCAATTCCGGCTCGCGCACGGCAGCCGAGTTAATGCTGACTTTATCGGCCCCGGCTCTTAACAAATTTTTAATATTTTCTAAGGATTGGATACCCCCCCCCACGGTCAGAGGAATAAAAACCTGTTCCGCCGTACGATAGACTACATCAATAATCGTGTCGCGATCTTCATGGGTAGCAGTAATATCAAGAAAAACCAACTCATCGGCTCCTGCCTGATTATACAAGCGAGCTAACTCCACGGGGTCGCCAGCATCCTGAAGATTGACGAAATTAACTCCTTTAACTACCCGACCTTTATTGACATCCAAACAAGGCAAAATCCGCTTCGCTAACATATCCTAGACTCTTGATTGTAACAATGGCCATCAAACGATCGCACAATTCCCCCCCGGCAGCCGAGGAAAATCTGCTCACTCCCAATCCCACTATAGAAGAAACGGAAAAAGCAGCAGCGCAGATTCGTCCGCAATCCCTAGAGGATTATATCGGTCAACAGGACTTAAAAGCTAATCTAAAAGTTACCATCGCCGCGGCCAAAGCTAGACAAGAAGCGATCGATCATTTGCTCTTCTACGGACCGCCGGGGTTAGGAAAAACCACCATGGCTTTAATTTTAGCGGCCCAGATGGGAGTAAATTGCCGCATTACCGCCGCCCCCGCTTTAGAGCGTCCCCGGGATATTACCGGCATCCTGATCAATCTTCAACCCCGGGATATTCTTTTTATCGACGAAATTCATCGACTGAATCGGGTGACAGAGGAGTTATTATACCCAGCGATGGAGGATTATCGCCTAGATGTGACGATTGGTAAGGGTCAAGCAGCGAAAATTCGCAGTATTTCTTTACCTCCCTTTACTTTAATCGGTGCTACTACCAAAGTTGGCTCTTTAACTGCGCCTTTACGCGATCGTTTTGGTATGATTCAACGTCTGCGTTTCTATACAGTTGAGGAATTGACGGCAATTATCCTCAGAAGTGCTACTATTTTTAATATTCCCATGACTGAAGCGGGTGCGATCGAAATTGCCCGTCGGAGTCGGGGAACTCCACGCATTGCCAATCGTTTATTAAAACGGGTGCGCGACTATGTGCAGGTGAAGGGAGAAACTATGATTACCCCCCAGTTAGCCGCTGAGGGATTAAATCAATTAAATGTGGATTCTATGGGTTTAGATTGGACCGATCGATTAGTATTAAAGACGATGATCGAACAGTTTCAAGGCAGACCCGTGGGATTGGAAGCGGTAGCGGCAGCCACGGGAGAAGATGCCAAGACGATCGAGGAGGTGTATGAGCCTTATTTATTACAAATAGGTTATCTTAATCGTACTGCCCGGGGTCGCGTAGTGACGGCAGCCGCCTACGAACATTTAGGTTTACTGGCGAAATTGCCGAAAAATAATGATCAGAGTTTGCCTTTGTTTGAGTTATAGTTTTCTAGATATTACAGCGTTTCTCCGATAGATGAGGTACGGTTTCGCCACTGAAATCCTTACTTCGGCAAGGTTTAATCTATACTTCACCTTGACGAGAAAGGCTGTAGGAATAATCTGGTCGCTTCTGTACCTTCTCAGTTAACAATTCTTATTGCGCTGACTAATTACAGCGTTTTAGCTCACTTGTGTCTTTAAATACTGCCTTGACTGCTTGAAATCACACAAGCCCTTGTGTAAAGACCGTATGATGAAGATCGTAGTAAGTTACATTGTTGTCATTGCCTGCCGCTTCTCATCCAGACTGTATTGGGATTGGTCAAAGCTATGCAATAGTGAGCTTTTATAGTCAATAATTTTTTAAGTCTGTTAACGCCCTATGTCTGTCCCAAATAAAGAAAATCTTAAACTAGAAACTCTTACCCTGTTTCAAAAATACCAAAAAACAGGGGATAATAAGTTACGGGATCAAATTATACGGTTAAACCTAGGATTAGTCAGAAGGGAAGCTCATCATTGGGTCAATCAATGCCATGAAAATTACGAAGATTTAGTGCAGGTTGGCTGTATGGGGCTAATTCGGGCGATCGAGCGTTTTGACAGCAGCAAAGGTCATGCTTTTAGTTCCTTCGCTATTCCCTATATTCGCGGCGAAATTCAACACTATCTGCGCGATAAAGGTTACACGGTTCGCATTCCTCGTCGTTGGTTAGATTTGGGCAGACAAGCGGCAAATATGCGTCGGGATTTCCAAGCTATCCACAATCGTCAACCCAATGATACGGAAATCTCCCTCGCTTTAAATATTTCGCTTGAAGAATGGCAAGAGGTAAAACTGGCTTTCCAAAACCGTGAACCTCTGAGTCTCGATGCGACGGTTAATAACGATGAAGATAATAACACCTGTTTAAAAGACATCGTTCCCGATCCCGGTTATCGCAGCTTTCAACTTTGTCAAGAGGACTGCATTCGTTTACAACAGGCACTGGCTCAATTAGAAGAGAAAACCCGTCATATTCTCGAATTTGTTTTCCTTAAAGATCTTACTCAACGGGAAACTGCCGAACAATTAGGCATTAGTGTTGTTACCGTCTCCCGTCGGGTGAAAAAGGGTTTAGAAATGCTCAAGGAAACCATGCTCCAAGAGGCATTTTAGCCCAATTATCGGTTATCATCGCAAGTCCGTTATTAACTCCCAATTCAACTTTAAAAACTCGGTTATGGATTTTTTCCCCTGCTCCGATGCTCCCCTCTCCCAGCTTATCTTTGCCCAAATAGCAAGTAATTCAAAACCCCAGCTAAATATTCATACTGCTCGATCGAATTATAGTAGTGAGCAGAAATTCTCACAATTAATGTTGCTTCTCCCCAGGGAATTATCGGCACTTCAATCTGATATTTTTCCCACAGTTGTCTAGATAAATCTTCTGCTGCCCAAGCATAACTAGGAATTAGAATGGAAGACATCGATCCGATCATTGATTCTGGACAGGGATAATTGACCTGCAAGGCATGACAAAGCAAATTTCTGGCTTTTAAAACCAAATTACGATTCCTCGCCATCAGACCCAGTAAACCATCAATAGAGAGAGAATTTAAAAACTCGATCGCTTTTGGCACTGATAAATAGGCGCTGGGATCATCGGTTCCCATCCAAGCAAATTCTAACTGAAAACGGGAGCGATCTTGTCGAGGAGAATTCGCGCCATGGCTAATAGTTAAAGGTCGAATTATTGCCTGTTTATCCCCGCGCACATAGAGAAAAGCGGACCACTTGGGACTACATAACCACTTATGACAATTACCAGTATAATAGGTGGGATTAATTGCCCCGATATTAAGGGGTAAAAAACCTAAAGCATGAGCGCCATCGATGAGAGTATCAATACCCCGATTATTTAATTCTTGCACAATTTCTGCGATTGGCCAAATTAAGGCCGTGGGACTGGTGACATGATCTAAAACTACTAATTTTGTCCGGGGAGAAACAGATGCTAAAATTGCTTGACTAATTTCTAAAGGAGACTGTAGGGGAAAGGCAATTTTAGCGATAATTACTTTTAAACCCCATCTTTTAGCTATATGTTTAACTGCATTAGCACAAGCATTATAGGTTTGATCGGTGATCAGAATTTCCTCATTTTCCTGAAAAGTTAAGGAATTTAATACTGCATTCACTGCTGTGGTTGCATTGGGAACAAAGACTAAATCATCGCTATTTACACTGACTAAATCCGCTAATTTTTGCCTAGCAATATCTAATAAACCCTCTAATTCTCTCCCCAAAAATGCTAAAGGTTGCCTTTCCATTCGTTCCCGCAATTGTTGCTGATAATCCAAGACTATTCTAGGGGTTGCACCATAGGAACCATGGTTGAGAAAATAAATATTATCGGGAATTAACCAAGAATTTTTGGACATATTGAATTAATTTGATTTTATTGAGAACTAGAAAAAATAATAGCTTCATCTATTTTTTGCCGAATATCTTCTCTCCATTCCGCATCAGTTATTTGTTCGTATTCATCGAGTAACTGCAAAGCAAAGTCAATGACTTTTTCGGGAGATTGATATTTTCCCTTTTTCACTTTCCGTTGGAGATGTAGGTTCATAGGTATTATGACCATCTACTGAGAAAATCAGCTTGATCTTAATTTTAAGCTAAATATCGACAAAAAAAGCTCTCCAGGAAAAAGGAGAGAGGAGAGAACGAGTTAGAAAAAATTATTAATGTAACCATCCTTTCAGACGACGCGCGACTTGAGGACGACGTAATTTTCGCATCGCTTTAGTTTGAATTTGACGTACTCGTTCGCGAGATAAATTGAACATTCCCCCCACTTCCTCTAGGGTATAGGGTTGACTGGTAGCTAAACCATAACGGAGGGAGATAACATCTTTTTCCCGTTCGGTGAGAACATCACTTAAAACTGCGAAAATTTCTTGACGCATCATCATCTCATTCATTTTATCTTCGGGAAGTTGTAGATCATCATCTTCCAACAGATCCACTAATTCCGTATCTTCTCCTTTCCCTACACGATGATTTAAAGAGAGAGATTGACGACGCAATTGTAATAATTGCCGCAATTGTTCGGGAGTTATTTCTAACGCTTCCGCAAGTTCCCGTTCATTGGGATTGCGCTGTAAATCTTGCTTGAGAATGCGCTGCGCTTTTTTGAGTTTATTGAGTTTTTCGACAATGTGAATCGGTAAACGAATTGTCCGCGCATCGTTAGCAATAGTGCGGGTGATTGCTTGTCGAATCCACCAATAAGCATAGGTAGAGAATTTATAACCTTTATTGGGATCGAATTTTTCGGCCGCACGGTTGAGTCCGATCGCACCTTCTTGAATTAAATCTAGGAAAGGAACCCCGCGATTTAAATAGCGTTTAGCGATGGAAACCACCAAGCGCAAATTAGAACGAATCATTTTCCGTTTAGCTGTTCGTCCGCGATAAAGACGGTTTTCCAGTTGACGTTCATTATCTAATTCTAAAGCGATCGCCCATTCCGTTTTCGTCGGGGGACGATGTAAATTTTCTTGCAGTTTTTGGCGCACTTCTTCCGCTTCCATCAGAAACTTAACCGAGTAGGCTAATTCAATTTCTTCTTCCGCATTAAGCAGCGGATAACGGGCCATTTCTTTAAAAAATGCCCCAACAGTATCTTCATTGCTGCCTTTATCGTATCCAGTTCCACTACCCCCACGAGTGGTTTTTAGGGTTTCTGGTAAAGATTCAGTCAGCTCTTCGTCAGTTCTTTCAGCAAAATCCACGCTGTCTAGTTCTAAAGGATTTGTCTCAAGGGCAATGATTTGATTAAAATTATCATCGGCGGCCAGTTTAGAGATTTTCATAAGCAGTTATGGATGGAGTGGGGTTATAATAGCGGGAAAAACTTAGTTTCTCCCAATGGGCTGATTGTTACATTGAATTTTCGGGGAGCAGATTTTTTAAACGTTTTCTTAATTAATGGCGGCCATTTCTGGGATATAATTAGGCACTTCTGTGTGGATTGTTACAAATCGCTCAACCAGATAATCAGATTTTCTGGTGAATAGGGGAGACTTTTAGGTTTTCCACTTATACAATCTAACTAAGGTTTTTGGTATTTGACTAGGTAAAGATCACGCTTCTTAACAATCAAGATAGCAGTCAGCTTTTTATTACTATTCTTCGCTTTTTCTATTGAGAACCATTCTCACCTTTTGACTAACTACGCTTTGCTGAATCCGCCTTAATTATCATTAACTTTATCAATGCTTAAGGGTGGATAAAAATTCTTTTGGGAAGACTTCACTAGCTAAAAATCAAAATTTATGGGCAAAAAAGCAATATTTAAACTGTTTTTAGAGAAAATTAACTGGTTTTATTCCCCTCAAGCTTTAAACTATAATTTAAATACCCCATTCTCCCCATCACCCTATCACCCCATCTCCCCACTGACTATGCTCGATCGCCATGCTACTCTAACTGTAGCGGAACCTCGCACATCTTACCAATTAACCACAACTGGACAACCGTGGTTAGAGGTTTTGGTCGATCGCCCTTATCCTAGAGATAGTCAAGAGGATCAGCAAATATTAACCTATAGTATCCCCCCCGATTTAACGGTAGAAATTGGCGATATTTTAAGCGTTCCCTTCGGTTCTCAGGTAATTGGGGGAATTGCTCTTAGATTTCTCGAAAATTTGCCCCCAGGACTAGAAGAAAATCAAATTCGTCCCGTGGAAGATGTGATTACTAAGGGCTTTTTCCCCGATAATTATTGGCAGTTATTGACGAAAATCGCCCAATACTACGCAACGGATTTAATCACCGTTGTTCGCGTCGCTTTACCTACGGGTTTACTGCGAAGTTCCCAACGTCGCATCAGATTAAAACCAGAAGCGATTCCCCCCGGTGCGGAAGTTTTTTGTACTCCTCTCTCCCGTCAGATTTTATCCCTGCTCAAAAATCAAAAAGAAGGCGATTATTCGGCGAAATACCTGCAAGAAAAAGTAAAAAATGCCAATTACGGTATCCGAGACTTAGTTAAGCGCGGTTGGGTAGAAAGTTATCTAGAAGCGCCCAAAAGTCCCAATATTAAGCTAAAAAAAGCCATTACCCTGCTAATAACTGACTTTCCTGCTGATTTAACCGAAAATCAGCGCAAAATTGTCGAAATCTTACGCCACCAGGGAGGAGAAATGTGGCTGCCAGAATTGGCACAACTTGCGGGGACAAAACATTTTAAACCGCTCATTGACAAGGGTTATGTGGTGATTCAAGATCGAGAATTTCTGCGCTTATCCTCGGCGATTATGAGCAGGGATCAACCAAAAACACTCACTTCTAGTCAAAAACAGGCTTTAGAAGCCATTCAAACCCTAAAAGGTGGTGAAAGCGTCCTCTTACACGGAGTGACGGGATCGGGTAAAACAGAAGTTTATCTACAGGCGATCGCACCTGTCCTGGCAGCGGGTAAATCTGCCTTGGTTTTAGTCCCCGAAATTGGATTAACACCGCAACTAACCGATCGCTTTGTGGCCCGTTTTGGCGATCGAGTCTATGTTTATCATAGCGCCCTCTCGGAAGGAGAAAGATACGATACTTGGCGACAGATGTTGACAGGAACCCCGCAAGTTATTATCGGGACGAGATCGGCGATTTTTGTCCCTTTACCCCATCTAGGCATGATTATCCTCGATGAAGAACACGATAGCAGCTTTAAACAAAGTCAGTTACTCCCCACCTATCACGCGCGTACCGTGGCTAAATGGCGCTCTCAATTAAACCATTGTCCCGTAATTTTAGGCTCGGCCACGCCATCCCTAGAAACATGGCTAGAATCCCAAGCTAATCCCCGTCTTTACCTATCTTTGCCCGATCGCATCCAAAATCGCCCCTTACCGCGGGTGGAAATCGTCGATATGCGACGGGAATTGCAACGAGGCAATCGTTCTCTGTTTAGTCAATCCCTGCGTTCAGCGCTGGAAACCCTGCGCGACAAGGGAGAACAGGCAATTTTATTCGTCAGTCGTCGGGGACATAGTACTTTTGTATCTTGCCGAAGTTGCGGTTATGTGCTAGAGTGTCCCCACTGTGATGTCTCTCTCTCCTATCACCACACCGAACCGGGAGCGCAAGAATTACTCCGCTGTCACTACTGCAACTATGGTCGCATCCATCCGAAACAATGTCCTGAATGCGGTTCTCCCTATCTAAAATTTTTCGGTACTGGCACTCAGCGAGTCACCCAAGAATTAAGCAAAGAATTTCCTGATTTGCGCTGCTTGCGTTTTGATAGTGATACCACCCGTAACAAAAATGCTCCCCGGGAACTATTAAAAAAATTTACTGATGGTGAGTTTGATGTCTTAGTCGGAACCCAAATGCTCACCAAAGGATTAGATATCGAGCGAGTTACCCTAGTAGGAGTAATGGCAGCCGATGGTTTACTTTATCACTCCGATTATCGCGCCTCCGAACGCGCTTTTCAAACCCTCACCCAAGTAGCAGGGAGAGCAGGAAGGGGAGAAACAGAAGGAAAGGTAATTATCCAAACCTATACCCCCGAACATCCCGTGATTAGAGCAGTGCAAACCCACGATTATGAGGGTTTTGTCGAGACGGAATTAATGCAGAGAGAGGGTTTAAATTATCCTCCCTACGGCAGTTTAGTCTTAATTCGCTTTAGTGGTTTAGATGGGGAAGCAGTGCAGAAAAGTGCTGAAAATGTCGCGGAGGAATGTGTTAATAATTTTGGTTCTGATTGGGATATTTTGGGACCTGCACCCGCAACAATTATGCGCGTGGCTAACCGTTATCGCTGGCAAATTCTGTTAAAATTATCGGGAGAAAAGGCTGATATCGGTCGTCTTTTTCTTCCCCTAAAAAGCTTAGTTTTACCCAAGGTAAGTATGGCGATCGATGTGGACCCCTTGACGATAGAATAATCAGGGATGGATAATGCGCTCGCAACGCGCTCGCTACGCGAGATCGCTATTGTTCACGGGTGCAACCAGTTATCTAAATCCGTCAAAGTGTTAAAGTCTAATAAGGCGAGTCCTAAGTCTTCTAATTGCTCCACAGGAAGGTTACGGATGGTTTCCTCAAGATTTTGCGGTATTTCACCGAAACGTCGCTGAAGAAGTCTAATAACAAGATTGGCCTCTTGAATTCTACCCTGTTCAAGACCCTGCTGTACACCTTGTTGAATACCTTGCTGAACCGCTCGTTCCCTATCCTGTTGGTAAAGTGGAGCTAAACGCATAATAAACTCCCTATCCTCCTGTGTTTTTTTCGATAACGCTTCTAAATTTCTACTCAAATTATACAATAAGTTTAAGGAAGCCGATTTTAGGGGATTATTCGGTGATAATCTGGTTAATTCATCGATAGCTCTCTCTCTTGTTCCTCCTCTACCCAATAATCTTAACCATAATGTCTCTGGGATTGCGGGTAACTGATGAATGACGACAATCGCTGTACCGAAACCCTCCGGGAGAAAATAAACCCCTTCTCCCCAATTGGGTTGTAATTGAGCCGTAAACAGGGATAAAATGCGCTCACTAGCTGTGGGAGTGAGAATCCATAACCTAGGTATCTCCCCCTCTGATATTCTCTGTTTATTTCTCTTTGCTTCTCTCTGGAAGATTTCACGGATAGCAAAGCGCTTGGACAGACAATCATTGATACCATCAAGGGTAATCCCATTGCGATAGGGTTCCAATAAACAGGGATTTTGGCATAATTTGCCTAATAGTCCTAACTGAGAGGGAATTTCAGAGATATTAGGATTAAAATACACATCAATTTCTTTAATTTCTGAGGTGACTTCTTTGCTGACAACTACTGTACCGTAGGGAGAAAGAAGGGTTTCTAAGAAGTCTTTGCTAAATTTATCCCAAATAAAGCGAGTCATTTCAGTTACCAGTTACCAGTTATCAGTTATCAGTGACTACCACCTAAACTCGGTAGCTTGAAAAAGGTTAATTGCCTCAGTTGCTGATTTTAGCCTCCAGATTAATCATCGAGAATTGAGCAAGCGATCGCATTTATGATCTGATTCTAATTTATTGAGGGTCAGTAAGAATAGTGATAATTGACATTTCTTAAGATTTTATCTCCGACTACTGATAATTAACATTAACATCGACAAAAAACTTTCTAAAATTTGCTTAGATAAAGATAGATATTGACATTTGCTGTTAAATTAGTCAGCTTATCGCCTCTGCTAAAGATGCCTTCTGGCAATCAAACCCCAGAAAACCAATCGCGTGAACTGATTGAAGAAAAATTGCGTTAAGCGGGATAGTCTATCAACCTCAATGGCAGTTTAAAACTCCTTTCTAGCAAGAATTTACTAATATTAAGCCAGCACTATTTAACGGATATATCTTTTAATTACCTGATACTTTTTAAGAGATTAACTATCTCATCGGGGAATCTTTGCTGTAATTCTTCATCGGATAATCGCGACAACAGAATCATAAAATTTTGCCTTACTTTTTGGGTATGGGGATGATTTTCTCCTAATCTTTCTTGATAAATAGCAATAGCTCTCACATACAACGGTTCCGCTTCTGCGTATCTGCCTTGGTATTTGTATAATTCTGCTAAATTATTGAGACTGGTAGCAACATCGGGATGGTTTTCTCCTAATCGCTGTTCCCGCAGAGAAAGGGAGCGCTTATACAACGGTTCTGCTTCTGCGTGTCTGCCTTGGCATTGGTATAATTCTGCTAAATTATTGAGACTGGCAGCAACATCGGGATGATTTTCTCCTAATAGCTGTTCTTTCAGAGAAAGGGAGCGATTATACAAGGTTTCCGCTTCTTCGTATCTGCCTTGGAAGCAGTATAATCCGGCTAAATTATTGAGACTTTGTGCAACATGGGGATGGTTTTCTCCTAATAGCTGTTCTATCAGAGAAAGGCATCTCTTACACAAGGGTTCTGCTTCTGCGTATCTGCCTTGGCATTGGTACAACAAAGCTAAATTATTGAGACTTTGTGCAACATCCAGATGCTTTTCTCCTAATAGTTGTTCCCTTAGAGAAAGGGAGAGCTTATACAAGGGTTCTGCTTCTATGTATCTGCCTTGGCATCGGTATAATTCTGCTAAATTATTGAGACTGGTAGCAACATGGGGATGGTTTTCTCCTAATCGCTGTTTTATCAGAGAAAGGGAGTGCTTATACAAGGGTTCCGCTTCTGTGTATCTGCCTTGGCATTGGTATAATCCTGCTAAATTATTGAGACTGTTAGCAAAATGGGGATGGTTTTCTCCTAAGCGAGATTGGATTTCTTCACAACATTTTGTGAAGGTAACTGCTGCTAAATTATATTCTCCCTGTCCCTTATAAAACAAAGCTACCCCAAGAAACACCAAAATTAAATTATCTTCCGGGTTGGGAATATCATCTAACATTGTTTGACTGACAAGTTGCAGATGGGGAATTGCGGGAGTTAGCGCTGCAATAATCTCCCTTGTGGGGGTTTGCGGGATATTTCCGGCAATAGTTAACAAAGTTTCCACAAAAGCGCATCGATAACGAGAATTTATCTCATGAATTTCCTGTAATTGCCGTTGAAAAAATTCTCTCACGAGGGGATGAATCCGATAAAAAGAATAGTCCTCATCCACGGGTTGCATCAGATGAGAATTATCCAATTGTCCCCGCGCTTCTTCTAGTTCGCTTTCGTTAATTTCTGTGGATTTTGCCGTATCTTCTAGCAACGTCCAAGCAATAGCCACTGGTGCAAATAAACTCAACAGCATTGCCACTTTTTGACAAACAGAACTTAAATCATCCCAACTGATTTTAATTGCGGCTGCTACCCCTAAATGTCCATAATCTCTGTGGTTTCTTTCCTTAGTTAAAGCAGTATGAGCTAAATTTAATTTATCGCGTAAATGGCTAAACTTTAAATGACGATTTTTCGCTAAATATTCCCCCACTAACTCCACTGCTAAGGTTAAGCGTCCTAAAATTTCGTGACAAATATGTTCTACTAAAGCTTTTTCTTGCTCAACTTTAGCAGTACCAACAATTTTGGTTAATAACTCTACACATTTATCTAAGGGTAAAACATCTAAAGCTATAGACTCAAATTCCGTACTAAGACACCTTTCTCTAGTGGTGACTAATATCTTAATCCTAGAATCTTTTGGTAACATTCGATCGGGAATTCTGTCGATATTGGGGACATCATCGAGAATTAATAATAATTTTCCCTGCTGAGGTAGCCAATTTTGCCAATACCAGTACACTTGTTTTTCTAAAGATTCTTTTTTCAATATTTCTGGTAAAGATAGATAGGGACCAGCTAATTTAACTATTTCTTCTGCTAAACCCGATAGTCGCAAGGATAACCAATATTGTGCCGCGTATTCCTGTTGGTATCGTTTCGCATATTCCAAAGCTAAAGCGGTTTTTCCTATTCCCCCTAACCCTTCCACTGCACAAACAATCACCCCTTGTTCTGTTTGCAATTGCTGATGAATTAAGGTTAACTCATCTTCCCTACCGACAAAATTAACCGTACTTTTGCCCACATTACTAGGGACAGCTTGACGTTCTTTTGGTTCGGGAATATTCAGATTAAAAGTATTATTTTGATTGTTATCAGTTCCATCTTGCTCAATATTAATTTTCATTTTTAATTCTCTCTAAAAATAATTATCTTTGCTCAAAATAAATCTAATATAAAATTAATATTAATGAGGTCTTTAAGGAAAATAACGATACATTTCCTTTCGGTGTAGAAGACGAACCAAGGCGACAGTATATTGCTCTAAATATAAACCAAGACGATAATCCCCAATCCGAATGCGATAAAATCCTCGATACCCTTGAATCGCTTTGACATTACGCAACTCGGTTAAACTTTTGGCTGATTCTATCTCCTCAATAATTGCCTGAATTTGTCGCTTAATTTTACGATCTTTGAGATTGCGTAGATCTGTCTCAAAGCTTTTACGAAATTCAATATTCATCTCTTATTCTTTTAACAAAGTCAAAATTTGATCACGACTGACATTGTTACTATCTTTTTCCTCTTGAATTGCCCTAGCCATAGCCGTATCTTCCAGCACTTCATAAATTAACTCTTTTAGTAAATCCTTTTCTTGTATTAATAACTCATAGAGTAACTCTTTTAATATTGGTTTTAACGCTTCCGCTTGCAATTCTGACATAAATTACCTCTTGTCTTTGATAATAACTATTTTCAATGATAACATTTACTAGGCTTACCTTTCACAGATTAAAGATGTTGTTCTGTGTATTACCGATTCCCGATTGACTAATATTAATTGTCCGCTCGATACCGGCCAAGCTTTTAGAAGGAATACTTACTTTTTTAGACGATTTTTCACCCCTGCAATCGCACGATTAAATATTGGAAAATAACGCTTAAAAGTTGACTCAGTATCTAATTCCGCCTCGTAGGTCAGGGAAACAAAAGGGGGTATAGTAGATATGGCCGCTTTTAATTTGGCTGCTGCCGATCGCTCTGGTTGATTGAGTTTAGCCAGAATTTGATTTAATAATTCTAAGATTTGTGCAGAAGCAAGTTCTGGGGGTGGTTCTTTGGTAATTGCCGTCAATTCTGTGACAATTTCTGCTACCATTACCTCGGCATCAGGAAAGGACGCTTCTTGACTGTCGCTGGCGACTAAATCCCATTTTTCTCGTTCCAATTTTTTAATTTCTATGCGCTTATCGTTTATGCGTTGCTGCAAAAGAACTTTATCTTCTGGACGCGCACCTGTCCACGCATCGCGGATTCCCGCTAATTGTTGTTTTAAGCGTTGAATATTGTCTTCGAGGTTTTGTAATTCGTCAGTAGCCATGGGAAAATAAGCTTAAATTAGCCAATTAATTCAATTATGATCTATCCATCTAGAAATGTCATTCCTTTAGCTGTCCCTCACTCCCCAACACCCAACACCCAACCCCAAGGATCACAGAAAAAGCCTAGCTCAATCTGGAAATTTTGATTATGATCATTAGTAATTGACCTTTATTTGTGATATAGATTCAAAGGAGAGACACGGTGTCCACAGAAGTCATCGAAAAGCGTTCCACAGCGACAATCCGTAAACCAGCACCGCGTTATCGCGTTTTACTCCACAATGACGACTTTAACTCGATGGAGTATGTGGTTCAGAGTTTAATGCAAACGATCGCCGGTATGACGCAACCCCAAGCAGTCGATATCATGATGGAAGCGCACACGAATGGTACAGCCTTGGTGATTACCTGCATCCAAGAACACGCGGAATTTTACTGTGAAACCTTGAAAAATAAAGGTTTAACCAGCAGCATCGAACCCGATGAATAAAAGATTACGGGTAATTGCCACTTACCCAGTCCCCCTGCGACTGGGAATTTTTATTTTGCTCTTACTTTTTCTCTGGTTGCCGATCGCACTTCCCCTCTATCACTTTTTTGCCACTAATGCTAATCTGGTCTCAATTTTGACCCTTTCTGTTCTCTATCTGGAATTTTTGGGGTTATCTCATTGGTGGGGACGGACAATTTATGGTGATGAGGGATTAGCTGATTATGGGTTGATTTGGCGAAGAAAAACGCCGATAGAGTTAATTAACGGCTTGGCGATCGGTTTATTTTTCACTTTCTCGCTTTTTCTGTCCCAAGCGTTCCTAGGTTGGTTAAATTTCTTACCCACAAATCCCCAGATCGGCAAAATCATCCTGGAGGGGTTTTTAGTCGCTTTAGCGGTGGGTTTTGCCGAAGAATTACTATTTCGGGGCTGGTTACTGGGAGAATTAGAAAAGGATTACAGTCCCGCTATCGCTCTAGTGATTAGTGCCTTAATTTTCGCTCTTGCTCACTTTATTAAACCTTTAGCCGAAATTATCCGCACTTTTCCCCAATTTCCTGCCTTAGTCTTGCTAGGATTGATTCTCGGTTGGGCAAAACGCGCTTGTGGTGGTAGTTTGGGTAAAAGTATCGGTCTGCACGCGGGTTTAATCTGGGCATACTATATATTAAAGGTGGGTCAGTTAATTAAATACACTGGTACTGTTCCCGATTGGTTAACTGGAATCGATAAAAATCCTTTAGCGGGAGTGATGGGTTTACTTTTCCTGACAATTCTCGCTATCTGGATCAGAAAAAAAGCAGTTTTGAGTGAACGATAGGGGATTAAATCAATTACTATAAAGGGGAAATTGCCCATAAGAGTTATAACCGATGAATCAACTATTATCTTTTCTAGAATATCGCCCGCGTTTGCGTAATATCCTATCTTTTTGTTTCTCTCTTATCGTCATGCTGTTGATCGGTGTAGGCAAAGTCACAGCACAAGATTTAAATAATTCTACTGTGGATTTAGTTGCTAATCTCTGGATGTTAATAGCTGGCTCTTTAGTATTCTTTATGAATGCGGGTTTTGCCATGCTGGAAACGGGTTTTTGTCGTACTAATAACGCCACTAATGTCTTAGCTAAAAACCTAATTGTCTTCTGTGTTGCTGCCTTAGCTTATTGGATGTTTGGTTTCGGTTTAATGTTTGGCAATACATCAGCAATAAAAAATAGTTTCTCTGGTGGTACAGGATTTTTCTTGGAAATTTTAACCCCCAATAATCAATACAGTCAATTCCAAGAAGTGTGGACAGGTCGTTCAATTGCCACTTTATTTTTCTTTCAATTAACTTTTGCGGGAACTGCGGCGACCATTGTATCGGGAGCGGTGGCAGAAAGGGTTAAATTTTGGGCATTTTTGCTATTTAGTTTCTTTTTAGTCGCTTTTTCTTATTCTCTGACAGGACATTGGATTTGGTCATCAGAAGGATGGTTATATAACTTATTTAAGTTTCGAGATTTTGCCGGTTCAACGGTGGTACATTCGGTGGGAGGAATGGCCGGATTAGTGGGTGCTTGGTTACTAAAACCGAGAGATGGACGCTTTGGTTATAATCGCAAAACCGATAGTTATGAAGAAAAAGAAAGAGGAAATTTTGCTCCCCATCAGTTAGGATTTGCAACTCTTGGTTGTTTCATTCTTTGGTTAGGATGGTTTGGGTTTAATGGTGGTTCGACAGTAAATTTGAATGATGTCCCCATGGCAATTACCACCACGATGATTGCCGCTGCCGCTGGGGGATTTTTGGCATTAATTTTTAATCCTTTAATTGGCCGCAAAGTCAGTTTATCCATAATGATTAATGGCATTTTGGGGGGATTAGTGGGGATTACGGCATCCTCAGGTTATGTTAATATCAAATCAGCTATTATCATCGGTGGCATTAGTGGCATTATCGTCTTATTAGGGGAAGAATTTTTAGTTAAAACTAAAGTAATTGATGATCCAGTGGGAGCAATTTCAGTACATCTTTTTTGTGGTTTTTGGGGAACAATGGCGGTGGGTTTCTTTGGTAGCAAAGATGCGGGAGAATTCGCCCTTGGATTAACACAGAATAGTCGCATATCTCAAGTCGCTTTTCAATTTTTCGGATGGGTTATAGTCATGGCATTTACGTTTATTTTTAGTTTAATTCTCTGGCTAATGATTGGCAATCTCCTCTACTATATGCAAGCAATTGTTTTACGTCAAAAGAACCCACAGGTTAACTTCTCTCCTGTTGTCAGGAGTCAGTCCTTCAATGTTTCTGAGCTATTCTCTTTATTTTGGTCACGGGGAAGGGAAGGAATCCGGGTATCATTATCCGATGAATTAACGGGTAGCGATGGGGTATTTAGTGATTGAAAAATTGATGTTTATTCAATAAGTTTTTGGCAATCTGGATTATCTGGCAAAGCTCGCTCGATATCCAGTTTCCAGGCTTTGTCATTGTGCCAACGTTTTGCCCAAAATTGAGCTTCTTTAAAGTTATCAGAAGTTGGGGGGATTTGGCACAACATTTCAAAAGCACCTTCTCTACCCGGTAGATTAGCCACAAAATTATTGGTAGCTAATCCTATTGCCTGCTGAATTAACATTAATTCACTTAATTGAGTCGCACACTTTTCAGAAAGCCGATTACCTTGTTTCCTTTTCAAGTCTTGCAGTTGTTGAATAGTCTTGTTTAAGCTAATATTAAAATCTCGTTTAGTACAAATTTCTGGAATACTAGGTAAGGGTGTCACCACAACATCAGAATTCTTTTCAGGAGTCTTGAATGACAAGAAAGCAAATCCAAGAAAGCCTAATATTGCCAAGAAAGATAATATTTTAGTTAAATCAGCAGGAGAATTCTCCACATCAACTAATTTTTCTAATTCCTGTCTAACCCATTGAACATTAAATACCTCTTGATAAATTCGATTGGTCACTTCTAGATAATCATCATTTTTAATCACTAATGCTGCTTGCTGAAGTGCCAATTTTTGGGGTTTATTATCAGCCAATACTCTCCCCTGCAAAATATCTTGGTATATTTCTAATCTTGACCTAACATTTGCGTCAGGATTTAAGAGAATGTTTTGTATTTTTTGGAGATGGACTGCCGCTTTATTTTGTAACCAATTTTCTACAATGTGTTTCTGAATTAATTGTTCAACTTTTGGTTTTTCTTGTCCTTCCCGTAACTCGTTTTTATTGTCGATTAGCAAACGAATAACTATTTCCGTTAACTCCAAGTTACCACCTGTCCAAGCAAGAGTTTCCTCAATTAAAGTTGCTCCTTGGGTTTCCTCAAATTCGGGTGTTAATTGTTTTTCAGCCAGTTGATATGCTTCCCTTTGACGTGCTATCTGTGCTTTTCGCTCGGCTGGGATTTGACTTAACTCTAAAGAAGGCTTTTCCGACTCATTAAGGTCTTGATTTTGACTCCAAGTTAAAGCTTCTTCTAAATCTTGATTGGGAAGAAGTTCTGGGGTACTAGCTACCAATTCCGCCTCCGGGTTAATCAGGATTTGTGGTAATTTGGCGGTGGCTAATAATTGCAATTCTTGACTGACGGTGATTTCTTCCCCGCGACCCCATTCTAATAAATCACTAGCTTGTTTTAATTCTTTAATAATAACCGGAGCGAGAGTACGATAGGAATGTTTGGGGTTAGCCAGTGCCGATTGGGCATTTTTAACTAAATATTGCCATTGTTCCTGTTCTGAAGCCAATTGAGACAGAGATAAAATTAATTTTTGTAATTGCTGACGGGAAGCACTGGTTTCTTCCTGTTTAAACAGTTGTAACATCTGTTTGAGGATATCTCTGACGCTGATGGAGATAGAAGAAGCCGCCGCAATAGCCGGGGTAGATTTTCCCTGGCCGAGAAGATAGTTAAGATGGGCCTGTAATTCGGCAAAAGTCGCTTCACCGTTTTTAATGATCGCGTTAGCTTCCTCGGCTGGCAAACCTGAGGGAGCCTGCAGCTTATCGATCAATATCTGAAGCAGATCATAACTCT
>NZ_JADBTX010000115.1:0-37366 GCF_020245945.1 Microcystis sp. M015S2 | reverse complement strand
CTGACGCGCTTCCTCGCGCACATCTTGAAAATACTGAGTTTGTTTTAATTCATCTAAACTAAACATAGTTTCTATCTCCCGACGATTGAGAAGCGGTAACTTATAAACGAGAATCGTCTCTATTAATTGTAAGAGTTCTTGCGGTTTTTGGTCGGGGGTTAATTCTTCCCGCACTCTTTGGATTAATTTTCGGGTGCTATCAAGCGCTTTTGCTTTAGATAGGGTGATTAATTGGACTGTAGCTAAACCAATGGAAGTTTGAGGAATGTTTTCTAATTCATTCAGATAAATCCGTCTCACTCGCTCGGAGTTGAGAAGTTCCCGATAGCGTTGAACTTTATCGGTTTCTACTTGAGGGTTAGGATAGACAATCACACCTCGCCAATCATTGGTTAAGTCGGTTTTACTGAGATATAAGAATATTTCGGTGAAAAAGCGGCGATAAAAAGCCTCATCTTCTAAATCCGTTGAGTAACGCACAGAAAACGGGTTTCTCCGAGAAACCCGTTTTCTACTCATGCCTTGGCTTCGCTGATAGGGAGTTGAATTAATTCAAAGAAGATAGAGGGGAAAGATTGAAAGAGTTGAGTTGATAAAAAATTGTGTCAGTTTTCATGCTCTTATTTTATAGCAGTACCCGCTAAGATTAGGACGTTTTGTTCCCCCCTAACCCCTAAAATAGCGCAATCTTAATCATTACCGATTAATTTAAGATGTTTCCTTGGCGAACCCTTCCAGTCTCTCCCCGATGGGCTTTTTTCCGTGTTCATCAATAAAAAACGGAGAATACTTGACAAATTCGGGGGGGGGGTAGAATTATGCTGCTTATTACTATTAAGCAATGATTTATGGGGTATAAATAGCAATTTTTCCCCAGTATTGGCCATGAAATTAACTTGTCAATTGATCAAAAATGACTAATCAACTGCTAAAAGCCCTTTGCCTTCCTGCGGTGACTTGTGCCGTTTTCAGTGCCATTCCCGCCCATGCCGCCATTTTTACCGCTACCTATACGGGTACTGTTGCAGCAGTCGACTTTTTACCCCTTGTCGATAACGTTACTGTCGGTGATACTGCGGTTATTACCTTTCAGCTTGACAATGGGGGAAGTTCCCTGTTCAACCAAACATGGACCGCCAGTAACATTGTGAGTGTCACCTTCAATTTTGGTAATGGGGCCCACGTTACCACCTTTGATCCTAATGGGGTTGGGGGTAATGGGTTGGATCTTGCTTTAGGAAGCTTTGTCACCGATGCCTCGGGAACATTAACCGCTGTTCCTGCCGATTGGGATGATGGTAATGGTCCCAATGGTCCCAATGTCGTCTCAACCAATTCTGCACAAACGCCTATCGGATGGTTCATCAATGGGGACAATTTCGTTTACTCGACTGATAATTTCTCAAACAAAGTCAATTTGACCAATGTATCAGGTAACATCGTTGCTGCTAACTGGACTATTCAAGGCACCCAGACACAGACAACCCCCGAACCAGGCACCCTTTTAGGCTTATTAGCGGTGGGTTCTCTGGGTGTATTGGCTTGCAAACGTCAATAAATGACCAATTATAGTGTAAGGAAGGTTTAAAAGCCTTCCTTTTTGGTTAGGGACAAAGGCGCTCTCGCTTATTGAATTTTGGCACATAATGGATAAGTAGCTAGACACAATTAATTACACATATCTAATACTAAGTAGGTAGGTATTAAAAACTGTCAGATCCCCCCGCCTATCGGCACCCCCCTTATTAAGGGGGGCAGGGGGGATCGAACCTAAAATCCATTTTTAATTTAATTATAACCAGCTACTTAAATCCGTTGAGTATAGGCTACTTATCAGGATAGGCAAGAGGCAAAAGGAGGAATAGATAATCAGTCTTTAATAACTGGATTTAGTATAACTAGGGTTTATAACTGGGAAAATCGATATAACCTTCCTTGTCAAAAGAATACCAATCTTTCATCTGGGCATCGGGATTAAGGGGCCAATTATTGGCGAATCTTTCCACCAAATCGGGATTACTGATATAGGGGCGACCGAAAGCAATTAAATCCGCATCTCCTAACTGAATAGCGGCTTCAGCAGTTTCTTTTGTATAACCACAATTGCCGATTAATGCACTATTAAAAACAGCCCGAAACTCGGATAAAAGCATCGGTTGACCCTTTTCATGAAAACCAAAAGCCAAGCCATCTAGCAGATGCAAATAAGCTAAATTGTACTCATTTAATCTTTGGGCAACATAGAGAAAAGTTTCTCGAAAATCCTCGGAACCCATGTCATTATAAACGCCATTGGGAGACAGACGCACCCCCACCCGATGACTGGGAAAAACAGTTAAAATTGCCTCGACTATTTCCTGTAAAAAACGATAGCGATTTGCCAAACTGCCACCGTACTTATCCTGACGCTGATTGGTGGCCGATTGTAGAAAAGTATCGATTAAATAACCATTAGCCCCGTGAATTTCTATGCCATCAAACCCCGCTAATTTTGCCCTCTGAGCGGCTTGGCGGTAATCGGCGACAATTGTGGGGATTTCCTCGGTTTCTAAGGCTCTAGGGGTCTCGTAGGGCTGTTTACCTATGGGTGTATGCAACTCCCCCTTAATCCTAATTGCGGAAGGGGCAACCGGTAAAGCCCCATTTTCCTGAAAACTCGGATGAGAAGCGCGACCACAGTGCCACAATTGACAGAACATTGGTGTTCCTTTTCTTTGGGCGATTTTTGTCACCATTTGCCATGCTTGCGCTTGTTCATCGGTGTAGATACCGGGGGTATTTTGCCAACCGTTAGCTTGGGGAGAAATTACCGTCGCTTCTGTAATCATTAATCCGGCGCTGGCCCTTTGTCGGTAATACTCGGCCATTATCTCATTAGCAAGACGTTTTTCTCCGGCTCGCGCTCGCGTCATGGGAGCAAGCACAAGACGATTTTCTAGGTTTAAATCTCCCAATTTAAATTGACTTAAAAGAGCCAGGGAAGTAGTGAAGGAAGTCATCGAATTTGCCGATAGAGAATTTAGGTTAATTTTACCGCAATTAGTTAAAACCGGACAATCACACCCCAGGATGATTGACTGTCTATCTGCGAGATTGTTCCTCTCCTAAGGGAGGATAATTAATCGGGTCAACTAGCTGACTATAATTGATCTTGGTCATAAATCTGACTATAATTACCAGTTATTTAATTTATTCATCGTCCCAAATTAAAGAGACATAAACCATATTTTCTGGTAGTTAAGTCATGATAAATTTCTTGGCAACTTCGGCATCAGAAATATTGCTTAAATCTAAAGAGATAGGAAACTAAACTATCCGATTGCCAAAACAATACCACAGATCCACCTGTCCCCACTTATGTATCAGGGTAGTAACCCCATTCCATCATCTCCTTGACCATTTCTCTCAAGTCATCGTTCTTATTTTTTCCCTCCCACTTGTCATAAAGACGAAAATTGATAGGAGAAAATTTTTTGTCCGATTCGGTAAAAATAGTGTAATTACGCTTATGTTTACCTGACCAGAAATAGTCATTGTGGAGATGTCTAGTAACTCGTTTTTTACCGATAAAACAGGCTTTATAGGGACTAAAACGAAAAAATTACTATTCGGTACTTGCGAATTTTAACAGGGTTTTTCAGAATCAGCATTTTTTAGTAAATCTACCCAAAAATACCCAAAAGAGTTAGACAGCCACTATAGTGCGTTGATAAAAATGGGAAAACACGAGTTTTTAGCAAGCATCGTTCATTTAATTGTGCTGATCTCGAAAAAATTGCTGTTTTTTCACGATTTATTTAGAACTAATTTTTTATTAAAAAAAGATGTTAAAAAAGTCTTGATCAACTTAGGCTTTGTAGCTAGTATGTAAAGCATCTAGCTTCTTCATTGGAGACACCTGAATGAAAGCCCTATTACTGTGGCCGCTGATGCCCAACTCCTTTTGGTCCTATCAAGAGACTTTAGATCTAGCCGGCTTGAGATCAACCAATCCGCCTCTAGGTTTAATTACGGTGGCGGCCCTGTTGCCATCGGATTGGGAAATCCGGTTTGTTGATCGCAATGTCCGATTAGAAACGGCTTCGGATTGGGAGTGGTGCGATTTGGTAATCATCTCCGCCATGATTATTCAGAAAAAGGACTTTCAAGAATTGATTGCCAAAGGGTTGCAGTTGGGTAAAAAAGTGGCTGTAGGCGGGCCTTACCCCACCTCCTATCCAGAAGTTGCCCAAAAAGCTGGGGCAGATTACCTGATTCTGGATGAAGGAGAACTGACAATCCCTCTGTTCCTGGCGGCCCTAGAGCGGGGTGAACCGAGTGGTGTCTTTAGAGCCAGTGAGAAACCTGATGTCACCATGACACCGATCGCCCGCTATGATCTGCTAGATCTAGATGCCTATTTGGCGATTACTGTGCAGTTTTCTCGCGGTTGCCCCTTTCAATGCGAATTTTGTGACATCATCAACCTCTATGGCCGCAAACCGCGCACCAAAACCCCAGAACAAATGTTGGCTGAGTTGGAGACGTTATATCAACTGGGCTGGAGGCGCTACATTTTTGTTGTCGATGACAACTTCATTGGCAATAAGCGGAATGCCAAGGTGTTTCTGCGGCAGTTGATCCCCTGGATGGAAGAACACCAGTATCCCTTTAAACTGATTACGGAAGCTTCCCTTAATCTGGCCGAAGACAGCGAACTGATCGAGTTAATGGTCAAGGCCGGCTTTGTGCTGGTGTTTATGGGGATTGAGACACCAGATACCGATAGCTTAATGGGCATTAACAAGGTTCAAAACACCCGCCAATCCCTGATTGAATCCTGTCACAAAATTACCCGCATGGGGCTGCAGATTATGTCTGGCTTCATTATCGGTTTTGACAATGAGAAACCTGGCGCAGGGCAGCGGATCAAAGATTTTATTATGGAGGCGAGTATTCCCCAAGGGCAGTTTAGCCTGCTGCAGGCCCTGCAAAATACCGCCCTGTGGAATCGCCTGCAACAGGAAGGTCGTCTGGTGGATGGCATGGGTACTTTCCATCAGGGAGCGATGATGAACTTTGAGCCAACTCGCCCAGTGGAAGAGATTACCGAAGAATACATCGATGCTTTCTGGGAAATCTATGATCCTGTTAACTACCTGAAACGAACCTTCAACCATTTCATGATCATGGGGGGATGGCGCGGCAAATCGAACCGTAAATTAGATGGGCAACAGTGGCAATTGTTCCGTTCCTTGCTCTGGCGGCAGGGGATTGTCCGACCGACGCGGTTCCGTTTCTGGTGGCAACTGGCGGTGATTGCCTGGGTCAAGCCCCGTCTGCTAGAAGAGTATCTAGCGACCCTAGGGATAGGTGAGCATTTTTTTGCCTATCGCTATGAAGTCAGAGAACAATTACTAAAACAACTAGCCGATTTGAAGCAACAGAAAGCAAGGATGACAGAAGCTGGCCCTTTAAATCCACCGATAGCGGCATAAACTAAACTTATACCAATATGGGTGGTGGCTCATTTGATCGCAGAGATTTTGGCAAATTTTCCTTTTTAGGATGGTTTTCCTGAGTTGAGATTCTCCCCCCTTACTTTAAGTAAGGGGGAAAAAAATCAATTGGCACGCTGTTCAACCAACAGTTGGTAAGCATGATTAAAATCAGCCGTTGTAATGCGAATCTCAGCCGGGTCAGTCATTCCCTGATGGCGATAACGACGAATTGCCATCAGTGCCGCTTGGTTACATAATAACGCTAAATCTGCGCCATTCCAGCCTTCGGTTGCCTCGGCCCAATAGCCTAAATCCACATCCTCTAAAGGACGTTCATCATTATGGACACCGAGAATTGCTAAACGACTAGAGGCATTCGGTAAATCAACTTTTAACTGTAAATCCAACCGTCCCGCTCGCAATAAGGCTGGATCTAACGCATCTGGGCGATTAGTGGCTCCAATCACTAAAATCGTTGCCCCCGTTTGCAACCCATCTAACTCCGTGAGGATTTGTCCCACAACCCGGTCACTCACTCCTGAATCCCCACTATAACGACCTCTTGCCGGTGCTAAAGTATCAATTTCATCAATAAAAACCACACAAGGTGCTGCCTGACGAGCTTTGGCAAACAACTCACGCACCGCTTGTTCACTCGCACCCACCCATTTACTCAAAAGCTCAGGTCCATTAATACTAATAAAATTAGCTCGCGCCTGAGATGCAACCGCTTTGGCCAATAAGGTTTTTCCCGTTCCGGGGGGACCCCAAAGTAAAATACCTTTGGGAGCTTGGGCTTTGGTTTGCGTATATAATTGCGGATGGAGTAATGCCCCTTCCACGGACTCCTGTAGGGTTTGTTTAATCTGTTCAAGTCCGCCAATATTGTCCCAGTCCACATGGGGAGATTCCACTTCCACAGACCGCAATACCGCCGGTTTAACTTCTTTCAGGGCTTGCAAAAAGTCGGCTTGAACCACCGTCATTGTTTCTGGAATTTGCGAGTCAATCGTAGGAACCTGGCGTCGTAAAGCACTATAGGCCGCTTTCTGGCAAACGGCTTTTAAATCTGACCCGACAAATCCCACCGCATTATCGGCAATCAGATCTAAGGAAACTGATTCATCTAGGGGCATGGAACGGGTGAGAATTTGGAGGATTTCTAAACGGCCCTTGCGGTCAGGCACCCGAAAGAGGACTTCTCGGTCAAACCGTCCAGGGCGACGGAGGGCAGGGTCAAGATGGTCGGGACGGTTTGTCGCCGCTAGAACAATCACCCCTTGGCTTTGGGCAAAGCCATCCATTAAACCCAGCAATTGGGCCACCAGTCTTTTTTCTACTTCCCCTTCAACTTTACTGCGGTCGGGTGCCATGCTATCAATTTCGTCAATAAAAACGATACAAGGCGCATTCTTACCGGCTTTCTCAAAAATTCCCCGCAGTTTTTGCTCAGCCTCCCCATAATATTTGCTGATCACCTCTGGTCCGACTAAGGCAATATAGTTAACACCGAGTTCTTCGGCCAAAGCACGGGCAGTCAGGGTTTTACCGGTTCCAGGTGGTCCGACTAAGAGAACGCCGCGAGTGGGTTCAAGTCCTAACTTGGCCAACAAGTCCGGGCGTTTCAGAGGAATGGCAATTAGTTCTTTGAGTTCTTTAATCACTTCTGTCAAGCCACCAACATCTTTAAGGGAAGCCGTGGTGGGTTCTTCGGGCTGTGTCATACTGTCTTCAACCCCTGAATCAGTGGAGGATGAGCGATTGCGATTGACCTCAAAATCATCCCCACCAGCATTGTTCTGGCGATAAACTCCCCCTGGACGGGGAATACCGCCAGCGCGGGGAATGTTACTCAAGGGACGAGAGTTAAACTGCACTTCGGTTTTAATTTCCCCTTTTTCCAGTTTTTCCTCTAAGGTTTTAGCCAGTTCGACTAATTGCTCAAAGCCTTTGAATAGTTCTACCATAAAATTTCTCCTGAGTCAAGTGAAGGATGGGGACTGGGTAATAGATGGGGTTAAGAAGTCCGACTCTAAAGACTAATTACCTTTAAAATAACAGATCTGCTGCGCCTTTTACCCGGGCTAGAGGTTCTACTGACCGAGGTAAACTGGGTAAGCGGATCAAAGTTTGATCTGGGAATAAATCCCGATCAATTTCCTCATTAGCATGATAACGATTCTGCACGACGTAACGTTGATAGACTCCCTTTTTTTTCAAAGATGCTGTCAATCGCAGTTGTTCGGCAACGATGGCATCTTGGGCTTGCAAAACTCCAATAAATTCTGTATGTTGGGGGTCTTTGAGTTTTTTCTGGGCAGACATCACCTGTTGTCTTAAGATTCGCAATCGTCCCATTAAATCTACACGCCCTAAGACATCTTGATACTTCATCCAAAGCTTAAAAATCCAACTTAACCAATCTCCTAAAGCCGTTGGCATTTCTAAAAATCGCAGGAGATGACCGGTAGGAGCCGTATCTAAAATAATCAAATCTTGTTGTTTCTGGTCTAATAACTCCATTACTTTTACTAGGGACAACATTTCATCAATTCCTGGCAGAGATTGAGCGACAATTTGCCGCCAAGCTTCTGGAGTATAAGCTAGTTTGATATTCCCTTCTTCCTTACCTTCACCACTAATCATTTCTGCCAGTTCCCATAAATAATCATCCCGAAATTTTTCTAAAACGATATTAGCATCAACTTCTTGACCACTTAAATTATCAGTTAATTGCGTGGATTGATGTCCTAACTTTGTCCCAAAGGCATCTCCCAAAGAATGAGCCGGATCAATAGAAATAATTCTAATTTTTTGCTCGGGATGACGATTAGCTAACGCCCAACCAATAGCTGCGGCAACGGTAGTTTTTCCCACTCCCCCCTTGCCACCAATGATAATGAGTTGGCGTTTGTCGTCAATAAAATCACTAAAACTCGGCAGAATTTTTTGCGGCCATTGAATAGGAGGCGGGGCCATAAATTCTACTTTTTCGATAATTTCAATTTGACTCATGATCTGATCTAATGCTTCACCTCCCAGGGGTTCTTTTGCCTGTTGTGGCAGGGTGAAAATTGTTTCTTGACCTGGAATTTTTAGGAATTTATCGAGGAGTTGCTGTTGCTCACTGTAGCGATCTAAATTTTGATTAGGATCCGTTAGAATGCGATTAATAAATAATCTGCCGCAGGGAATATTTAAGTGATGCAAACTATTGAGTAATCGTTCGGTTTCTAATAAACTCATCGGTTCGGCAATTGCCACAATTAAACAAAGGGTAAAATCCCGATCTTGTAGGATTCGTTTGCCTTCGGTTAATTCTGCTTGTGTTTTGACTAAAAAGTCATCCACATCATCGGCATTGTAGGTTTTTGCAAAAGTTTGCGAAATAACACGATGTTTTTCTTGAAACAACTCTAAAGAATTTAAAATAATCTCTAAAAAGTCTTTAATTCCCAATAAATTCAAGGTATGACCAGAGGGAGCCATATCAACAACAATTCGATCTACAACATTGTCAATAAGTAATCGCTGAATTTCTAATAGACCCATGATTTCATCTAAACCTGGCCAGTCTAAATCCCAAACAGGAGTTAAATCTTCTCCTTCAACAAAACTGCCCCGTTCTACTAAAAGTTCTAAAAATTTTCCGTATTTTTCTTTAAATTCTAAGAGCAATTTTTCCGCATCTAATGCCCTAACTTTTAAGTTAGGTAAGTCTTTTACAGATAATGCTTGATCGCTAACTTCTGTTTGCAATACATCCCCTAAAGAATGAGCAGGATCGGTTGAGATTAACAGGATTTGTTCCTCGGGAAATAATTTAGCCCAACGGCGAGCAAATCCACAGGAAAGGGTGGTTTTTCCCACTCCTCCTTTGCCACTAAACATAACTAAATGTCGAGTGTCATAACGACTTAGAGAGTTATTTACCAAGTTAAAGTTAGCCATAGAGAAATCAAGTTAAGTAAAGTGATAGGGGGGAGAAACTTGTCCTAATTGTAATTCCCAACGGGGGCAGGCTTTCTGCCAATGCAAGACTTGCTCGATTAGTAAAGGTTCTTCTTGAAAATCAACTAAAAGATAAATTCGTGATTCTGTCCCTGGAGCAGTAATAATTCTCGTTGACGGATAGCTTTGGGTCACTAAATGCACGAAATTTTGCCATTCTGAACCTTGCAAAGTATAAAAATCTTGTTGGGCTTCATAAAGCTGTTTTTTGGCTAAAAAATATTGTCTGCCCCTGCTTTCAGAAAAGACTACAGGCTCCTCTAGCTTACGGGGAATACATTTTAAAAGATATTCTCCTTTTCCCTCAAGTTCTTCAATTTTTTCTTGATATTCTTGGGCATGAGAACAAAGATGAGTCAGTAAATTTTCTGCCTCTAAAAAAGATGTGCCAAAACGTAAGGGTAAAATAGTGGTTTGTCGAAATAATTCACAGATGACTCGATCATGGCATAAAACCGATTGAATCAAGCGTTCATCATCATTTTGTAAAGTGTCTAAACAAACTTCGGGCTCGACTACGGCCGAGAGCTCTCCACCAGTTATCAGTAACAACGGGTTAGCCATTCCAACGGGTAATGTTAGGCTT
The DNA here is from genome assembly GCF_020245945.1 of Microcystis sp. M015S2. Classification (NCBI taxonomy): domain Bacteria; kingdom Bacillati; phylum Cyanobacteriota; class Cyanophyceae; order Chroococcales; family Microcystaceae; genus Microcystis; species Microcystis sp. M015S2. Next base: position 27,289 of record NZ_JADBTX010000115.1, on the reverse strand, counting down.
TCTATTGGGGTTTTCAAAAAAGCGTAAGTATATAGATTGTACAATTTCATAAGGTTGACCGAAAGAAAATTGACGATTTTTTACGAATTTTTATATTGGGGCGTTGATATGCTAGAATATTCTAAGTTATTCAGGGATTTTTATGACAACCACTCGTCCACCCAGACCAATTAGATCTAAAATTAGCACTATGCCTCGGAAACAATCTGAAGCAGATCACCAACTTGAGCTTTACAAGTTAATTACTGAAAAACAACGTATCCAAGAAAAATTAGAAATGATGGAGCGGCAGATTGAGCAGTTAAAAAGTCGTCTCACGTCTGTGACAGATCAAATTGAGATCACAGAACAAAGTATTCAAAATTTGCGTACAGTCAATCCTCCTAGTGTAGCTAAAAAACCTGATTCCCCCAAAACTGTTGCTCACTCCTCTAATAATTCCAGTAATTTCCAAACTTTTTACCTAGAATATTAAGGCTTAACCAAGGGCTAGTTCTGACCAAGCTTCAACGAGTTCTCCAGCTTGTCAAATCCGCCCTTACTAAGCTTACAATTTGTGATTTTGTTCATGATCTATGTGGTGGGAAAGATTGCAAGTTTAGAGAGAAGATTCAGATTCGTTTTCTGCCTCTTCTTCTTCTTCTAAGGCTTGAATTTTTAATAAAAGTTCTTCTTCCTGAATTTCAAACTCCTCCTCAGAAATGTTGCCCATATCGTAAGATAGTTGTAAGGATAATAACAATTTGTGCAAATTTTCCGCCTCATCATATTCTATATCTGCACGCTCTTGAATTTTCTCCCCAATCCAGATCAGACCCCCAATAGGACCGGTAATAGGAAGAAGTAAAAGATCGAGAAACATAACTGATACTCTCCTTAGATAAGTTGGGCAAAGGTATAGGGTGCAGTTAAATTGTTATAGCGAATCCTTAGGCGATCACCAAACTGCTGATCGATCGCTTCAACGTTTTGGCTAAATTCCGGCTCTTGCTCCCAGGGAATTAAATAAGCTGCATTGTAAATCATGTCATCCGTCATCGGATCGCTTTCAATCACCTCTTGGGCGCGATGATTTAATTGGTCTCTAAAGACTTGAATAATGTCTTGTTTCCGTTGCAATACAGTGGCTTCAATGAGTTGACCTATATGGATAATTTCTTCCATATTTAAGTTTTTCCCCATCATCGCATCCCGTTCTTGCTTTAACTTAGGATTAGACTCCAAAGCCGCTTGTAATTCCCACTGATTATCCCAAAAAATCTTAATGCTAACCTCTCGTTGTCCTGACAGTTTAGCAAATAATTCTTTCAGTTGGGTTTTATAGGGAGTAATTAGTTGTTCGGTGACGGATTCCCAGGTTTTGATAACTAAGCCAAACCGCAGGGGCAACAACGTTGTAAACCCTGCTTCCATGACAGTTTCTAATACTTTTTCATGGCAAATTAAATAGCGACGGGATGCCAAATACTTCTCTTTATGAGCAGCGGAGTAGAGAAAACTAAAACCCTCAATCATCTCACTGTGAACCGGCTCATTATCAATCCCTTGCAAAACCAGTCCGTCAGGAACTGGTTCGGGAAATATTCCATATAAATAAAGACCCACTGTCATCAGTATTCTCCCAAATTAAACCGGCTGAGAAGTTAAAACCAAACGAAGCTTTAGATGAATTAGATCTAGTTGAGCTAAACCCAGATCAACATTTCCTTCCACAACAACCCCTGTATTGAGGAGTCGATCCACTAATTCTAACACAGAAGGCTTAATACCCTCCTCTCCCGGGTAATAACTCCCCGCTTCCGGTAAAAGAGTGCCAAACTCTCCTAGGTGGACATTTAAATCTTCTGGCTCAACCTCAAAAATTTCACACAAATGGAGAATTTGTTCTTGCAATTTTTGTATACTTTCTGCAGCTCTATCTAAATCAGACTCACTGAGAACCCCTTTTTCCATCCGACGAATGATTTGGGCTTCGAGCAATTGGCGTACCAGTTCCACAACAGTTAACAGTAAAGGGGCTAAACCAGCTTGGCTATTACTTTCTGGAGGGGTCAGCAAGGCTTGATTATCAGAATCGTAAGGTGTGCAAGCAAGTGTCATGGTTGGAGTTGGTAAATGAGGAGTTCTTAAGGGTGAGTCTCTAGTGGGGGGCTTGGCCAAGAAATTTTATCTGAGGGAAAAAATGATGTAACCAAGCAATGTCAACTTCCCGCCACCCTGTGAAGATTCTAGTGACGAATTTACCCGACAGGAGGAATGTGCTTGATTATTTTAACTGGTATCGTAGCCCTCGATTGCCCCCGATTGGGGTAGGGATTTTAAGGCTTAAAGTTTAGCTGCCGAGGTTTCTGTTAATAAGGCTTGGGATTGGCTATAGAGATAGGAGTCGCTTGCCCACCCATTAATTGCCATCTCCCTTGCTCTATCAACAGAGGCAATCGTTAACTGCTGTAAACTTCTTGACCGTTTGAGGATTCAATTGAGGAATTTCAATATATACGAGGAATGTGCTTGATCGTTGGGACTGCCATCACGTCTCTCCATTACACTCCATTTGGTTAAGGATTTTAAGGTTTGAAGTCGGCGTGAAAGTTCCAGGTTTTCTGCGAATAAAGCTTGGCCTTGGCTAGGGAGGTAGGGATAACCTTGCAAGCTGTTAATCGCAGTTTCCCTGGCCTTATCAAGGGGGGCAATCGTCTCGTGTAAATTTCCTAACCTTTGAGGATTCAGGTGAGGAATTTCACGCATCTGAGGAATGTGCTTCATCGTTCGGACTGGTATCATGGCTCTCCATTGCACTCGATTGGTTTAAGGATTTTAGGGTTTCAAGCTCAGTTTCTAGGGTTTGGAGTCGGAGTGAAAGTTCCCGATTTTCTGCTAGTAAAGCTTGGGATTGGCTATGGAGGTAGGGATCACCTTCCCACCAGTTGATTCCCATTTCCCTGGCTTTATCAACAGAGGCAATTAACAAGCGAATGCGGATATTTATAAGTTCAGTGGAGGCGATCGAAACGGAAATATCGCCGGCAATCACAATTCCTTTATCTAAAACTCGTTCGAGTATATCCGCTAAACTCGAACCTTGAGTTGCTGTTTTTAGGGAGTTGTTTGACTGGTTTCTGAGCGAGCCAGCAAAAGTGGAAGAAGTCACGGTTGGTTTCACTCAATAAGAGTATATAATTAGTCTTTTCGCTGGGGCAAGTTGCCTCGCAGTAAAGATTGAATGGCTTTTAAGGATTGATTTCCTGTCGAAGGCTCAGAAGTTGACGCTTGGGCATCGGAAGGCTCCTCTTCCTCTACAAAGGATAAGGATTCTAACGGATTGTCCTCGAGGATTTCCCATAAAATCGCTCTTGACTTATCAACAGATAAATTGGTGCGGGACAAAAGAACATCGGCGCAGATATCACGGAAGTCCGAGTCAGAGGAATCAGCCGCAATATCGTGAGAGGCGCAGACTTTAGCAATCATTAAACAAGAGCGCAAACCCGACGTTTTTTCAGTCCCAGTTTTCACCCGGAAGGTTTTGACGAGGTTGACAATAAATAAAGCATCTTCTCGACCAATCCCCGTTTTTTGGGCAAGAATTTCAGTCTGAGTCAGTTGATCTGGTTCAGGCATATTGATAGTTACCAACCGATCCATTAAAGCATCTTGGGTGGCATGAACCCCACAGTATTCTTCTGGGTTGGAGGTGAAAATTGCCCGAAACTGAGAATTGACTTGTAGGTAATCGGGTTGATGGCTAGTGGGCGGCAGGGTGAGAATTTTTTCTTCCAAGGCAGAGAGTAAAACGTTGTTGACCTCAGGTCGAGAACGATTGAACTCATCATAAACTAGGGTAAACCCCTCTCGACAGGCCATCGTTAACCGAGAATCCACCCAATTGTGTTTTAGCTCGTCTTCAACCTTGAGAACGCTGTGGATATAGTTATCCATCAGTTTTTTATGGGTGTAGCCAGACTGGCTACCAATTAAATCGGAACTGGTAAAGTCATCATCGCCAAAGATTAGCATCACAGGTCTGGCTAAACAATTGGCCAGGTGCATTGCCAAGGTGGTTTTTCCCGTTCCTGCCGGACCACATAGATGGATGGAAAAACCAGCGTTTAGATAACGTAAGGCGCGAGTGGCAACTTGATCAATCGAAGGCGTAACAACAAATTGACCGGGGCGAAGGGAGAGGACGGCTCTTCTTGTTTGAGTTTCAGTAAATGTCATAGTCGAAATCTAGTAAATACCATTGATAATCCCCGCCTGAAGCGGACGGATATTCTCGAGCTAACAACTGCTGGTTCAGGTTTCCCTTTAATAACCGAGTAGGCAAGGACGCTCGTGTTACCCGAATTTTACGGCAAGTTTAATCGTCTTTAGCTTTTAAGGCTTACCTCATAATAATATCACAAAAAATTAGGAACTGTCATCAATTAGATCTAGAACCTTGATTATGAAGGTATTTTTAGGATATTCATTAGTCAAGGGTCCAAGGGTCGAAAATTATTGTCTAGATTACTTTTCAAGACTTAAACAATAACAATCTCCAAGCAGATGCAGTCCTTTTCACTTACCTCCTTTGTCAATCTTTGTCAATATAGCGCTTTTCACGTTACTGAGGTATCGACAAGTTTTGCCAACAAAGGGTTTAAGCCTCTTGCCCATGCCTCATTCTGATGAAAACTGCTATAAAATACTACTAATGACAACATTAACTATAAACTAAGTGAAGTTTTATATACTTCTTAATTTACCAGAAACCTAGAGCGGACTAAATAGGAACCCAGCACTTCTAGGTTGAGTCTAGAAACTTAGAAAAACAGGACCAGCATAGTAGGTTGAAAACCAAAAGCTTATTGTTGTATTCTCAGATAGTCCTCTAGTTTAGCCAGGAAAAGGGACTAGAGGTTTTTTACTCTAGCCCTAGGGTTAAGTGGGTTGGAATTAACCTAGAGATTTATTTGCCAAAAACGTAGATAGACAAATCTTGACGAAATTGACGCAATTCGTCTTTTAGCTGTTTCGCTTCAGCTAAACGTCTTTCTTGAAATTGACTTAAATCATCCTTCACCTGTTTAGCTCGATCTAGATGAAGTTGGCGTAAGTCGTCCTCTAGCTGCTTCGCTGCCGCTAAACGCTGTTCTTGGAATTGACTTAAATCCTCTTTCAGCTGTTTAGCTCGATCTAGATGCTGTTGACGTAAGTCGTTCTCCAGCTGTTTTGCTGCTGCTAAACGTTGTTCTTGGAATTGACTTAAATCGTCCTTTAGCTGTTTGGCTCGGTCTAGACGCTGTTGACGTAAGTCATCATCTAACCGTTTCGCTTCAGCTAAACGTTGTTCTTGAAATTGACGTAAATCCTCTTTTTGCTTTTCCGCCTGAGCTAAACGCTGTTTTTGGGTAGCTGTTAAGAACAAGTGGCTTTCCTGTTGAACTTTTTGGAAAGATTGGCGCAAAGCAGTTGCCTGTTCTTGCGCTTGTTTTTGTCTTTCAGTTTTGACATCCAACAGAAAAGATTGTACTTCTCGCGAGAGTTTAGCTACTTCTTCAGCAATCGATAAACGATCCTGGCGGAACTGTTCCATGAGAGCAGGCATGGGGTTGTCCTCAATTACTAAATACTATGGAATGGATTTGACCCAATCACCCGTTAGAAAAACCTTCACGGAGACTGGGGGGAGAGACAGCAGATTTCGACTTTTCTTATCATCCCAAAGTTGAGGTAGGGGACTACCCCAGACTGAGGGGCGCAACCTCCCACCCCCAAAATGGCTTTCTACTCAGAAAAATAGTCAGCCTTACATTCTGGCGATAGACAGTAAACCTAGCTACAAAGGTCAAAATCACGGTTACAAAAATAACTTGTATAGGCCTAGCTTTGTTTTTGCTATCCGTTGCCGTGCCAACCTTGTCAATCATAGACCATTGCGCCCCAAGAGAGGGGTAACTAGACTCAATAGGGATTTAAAGAAAAGCCGAGGATCTGGAAAACCCAGTAGGGTTTTCACTCAGCAGATAGGAGAATCTGGGATCAACCCTTAAGCAGGAACCGCTGCAGATTGAGTCAGACCAACAGCTTCAGCATATTTGAGGTAGGTTTCAACAGAAGCGATAACTACACGAGCTTCAATCGCTAATAATTCGATGCCCACCAGAGATACGCGAGCCCAAGCATCAATAACGATACCTTTGTCAAGGATACGATCGATAACTTCAGCTAAGCTGGAGGAAGAGTTAGTTTTTTCAACTGCCATGGTAATAGACCTTTTTGTTAGTTTTATAGAGAGTGTACAGCGCTGATCCAAAAGTTGAGATTGCGAGCTACCCCAGACCAAGGGGCGCGGCTTCCTACCCAAAGAATTGCTTTCTATTCCAAAAAATAGTGAGCCTTACACTCTGGTGATTGGGGGTAAACCTAGCTACAAGGGACAAAATCACGGTTACAAAAATAATTTGTCTGCGTCTAGCTTTGTCTTCGCTATCCGTTGCCGTGTCAACCCTATCAATTATAGACTATTGCGCCCCAAGACAGGGGTAACTAAACTCAACAGGGATTAAAGAAAAGCCGAGAGTCTGGAAAACCCGGTAGGGTTTTAACTCAGCCGATGGGAGAATCTGTGATCAATCCTTAAGCAGGAACCGCTGCAGATTGAGTCAGACCAACGGCTTCAGCATATTTGAGGTAGGTTTCAACCGAAGCGATAACTACACGAGCTTCAATCGCTAATAATTCGATTCCGACGAGAGATACGCGAGCCCAAGCATCAATAACGATACCTTTGTCAAGAATACGATCGATAACTTCAGCCAAGCTAGAGGAAGAGTTAGTTTTTTCAACTGCCATGGTAATAGACCTTTTTGTTGTTTTCATAGAAGGTGTACAGTGCTGAAGTCATGGAGGATTCAGAAATCCATTTAGTTTTTCTGCCTTCATCACTTCCGCACTTTTAAAGATAACACCCTTATTTTGTCGTTGTCAATATCTAATCTCAAGTTTTTGGTTAAGAAATGTACGATTCTTTAGTTAAGAAATGTAGTCAATTCTCATTTTTGGGGTTAAGAAATGTAATCAATTCTCAGAAAAGGCCCACCTATGCTTTCATTATTAAGTGATCGCTGGCTCTAGCCAAGAACTTACATAGAACGAATCAACTAATAGTAAAAGCCTTGCAAAGCAAGGCTTTTAGGTGCTTAAGGCACAAATGTATTGAAATTTTAGTTTTAACGTTCGCTATCTTAGGTGTTATTTGCGGGGCTGAGGGGTGGACAGACTTGACAATCTAGCCATCACAATGCGAAGATGTGTGATGGGAAATTCTTGCTTCACAGAAACCTGCTTTTTGAGAGAGTCCCAAAGAGTCTTACAGTCTCTCCACAAGCTTAAACTCCTGACTGCCCATCAACATTTGTTGACAGGATTCTTATTCCTTCTGATCTTAAATTCTTGGCTGCATTCGTGATAAGTCTTGCATTCTGGACTTATTCATCTTTATATCATTTTTCAAAAGTAATGACAGACTTAGTTGATCACTTCAAAGCGCAATCCCTCTCGGAGAAAGGAATTGCACTTTCAGATGTTAGTCACGACTATTGAAAATTGGTATTAGCTATTTCTTTGTGGACTGTAGCCACTATTTTCAGAGATTGCTGTAATGCGGATTGGTTGACGTCCGTTTAGGTGGATTGACTGGCCAGAAATTGTCTTTGATAGTCTAAAAACTCGCCATGCCATTCCGCAAAACGACGCTCCCCATCTTTGACTAAAAATTGGCGGTAGGCTTCCGAGGAAATCCAAGGCTTTGTTGGACGTTGTTGGGCCGAACGAGCTTGGTATTCAGCCGTTGATTGACGGCATTGGTTGTGATAATTTTGGTGCCATTCGCGATAGCGCCGTTCTCCATCCCGCACGAGGGCTTGGCGATAGGCTTCTGAAGATAGACTCATGGTGTTACTCCTTTTCAAATCCCTTGATGGCTTGGCCAGAATTATAACACAATGCGTGAACTACCCAGTGCTGACCTCTCGTCAAGGTACGATATAGGCCCTTGCCCTCAGGGGCAAGGTTTCTTTGCTATCTCAACTGCTGCATTTTGTCCCGCTTTGCGTTGCTACCCTTTAACCAAATTTAGTAGGACCAGCAAAGAAATTAGTAAAAGCTGTTTATAGGTGTCTTAAACCTTGTGGCAAAGGGCCATAGCTAACCTCATTCAAGAAGTCTAGTTCTTGTTGTTTTTTCTCCTCGGTTAACATTGATCGTAACCTATGGTAGGTAGAATATACACTTTAGGTATCAATATATATGATGTATATGGTAATTTTTTGGCTCTCTTAGGTTTGGTGGGTAAAATGTATTCTAAGATACAGTCCTGCTGGCGAGCTAGTAGAAAGAACCACAAAGACACAAAGGACACAAAGATTGATGGCTCTTATATAAGTTAAACTTATGTCACAAAGAATAAGAGAGCCATTTTTTTGCCCTTAGCAGCCTGATTTGGCAAAGAAATGCCATATTTCCATTAGCACCATTACAAAAATATCTGGAGAGTTGAGTTACTAATATGGTTAAAATTATCGGTCGTCAATCCCTGGGAAGGAAACCAGTTTACGATATTGGTGTGGAGAAAGATCATAATTTTTTGCTGGGCAACGGGTTAATTGCCTCCAATTGTTTTAATAAATCTCACTCCACTGCCTATGCTTACGTCACCTATCAAACTGCTTATTTAAAAGCTAATTATCCTGTGGAATATATGACAGCGTTACTAACTGCTAGTAGCGATAATCAGGATAAGGTGGAAAAGTACCGAGAAAACTGTCAGAAAATGAATATCGATGTCGAACCTCCCGACATCAATCGATCGCAAAAACATTTTACCCCGATTGGGCGCAAAATTCTCTTTGGTTTGTCCGCAGTTAGAAATCTGGGCGAAAATGCGATCGAGGCGATTTTAAAAGCCCGGGAAGCTGCGGGAGGAAAGTTTACTTCCTTAGGGGATTTTTGCGAGCGTGTTGATTTGCGAGTGATCAACAAAAGAGCTTTAGAAACGCTAATTTATTCTGGTGCTTTTGATAAAATTCAACCGAATCGCCATCAATTAATTGAAGATTTAGAATTAGTAGTTGCTTGGGCGCAAAAACGCACCAAAGAGAAAGAAAGTGGTCAAATGAATATTTTTGATATGCTAGGAGGTAACACAGAAAATAAACAAGAATCCGAGTTTGAACAGTCTCCCAGTGCAACCGCAGTAGAAGATTTTTCCCTACAGGAAAAGTTAAAACTGGAAAAAGAACATTTGGGGTTTTATGTTTCCGAACATCCTTTAAAAGCTTTACAAAGAGCCGCTCAAGTCCTATCTCCTATCAATTTAGCTGACTTAGAAGAACACAAAACCAGAAAAAAAGTCAGTGCCATTGTCCTATTAAATGCCGTTAAGAAAATTATGACCAAAAAAGGAACTCCCATGGCCTTTTTAACCCTAGAAGATGCTTCGGGACAGTCGGAAGCGGTGGTTTTTTCCGATAGCTACGAACGTCTGCAAAAATTATTAGTGGAGGAAGCAACTTTAATGGTGTGGGGAAAAGTTGATCGCCGAGATGATCGGGTACAATTAATTATCGAAGATGCGGAACCGATCGAAACCATTAAAATGGTGATGGTTAATTTATCGCTGCAAGATGTCGTCAACCAAAATCGTCAAAATCTTCTTAAAAGTATTCTGCAATCGGGAGACAAACAAAAGGCAAAAGTTCCCGTTATTGCCACCATTGGTGCGGGAACTCAGCGTCAATTTGTACGTTTAGGACAAAACTATTGGGTAGAGGATGACAATTCGGTGGTAGAGTCTCTAAAAGTTGCGGGTTTTCTGGCTAATTCTGCACCTCTGATTAATCATTAATATTGTTCGCGTAAAACCTTCTCGATTTCCTGTTTCGATAATAATTCTCTTGCGACCCACAAATCAAGACAAATATGGATTTTGATCACCTCTTTGACACTATTGCCACTCTTGTCCTCCATCATTCTCCTAGTGGGATGGAAACGGAAATTGATCGCTTTTTACTAGAACGCTTTCAAGAGTTAGGATTAGAAACATGGCAAGATCAAGCGGGAAATGTCATCGGCAAAATTAGAGGACGAGATTCGACCAAAAAAATTGCTATTACTGGTCATAAAGACGAAATTGGTGCTATTATCAAAGCAATTAATCCCGATGGTACTCTGCAAATTCGCCAACTCGGGGGAGCTTTTCCTTGGATTTACGGAGAAGGAGTGGTGGATATTATCGGTGATAGGGAAACCAGATCAGGAATTCTCTCCTTTGGTTCCCGTCATATTTCCCATCAATCCCCGCAAAAAGTGCAGCAGGAAAACACACCCGTCACCTGGGAATCCGCATGGATAGAGACGAAATTGACTCCAGAAGAATTAGACGCTTGCGGGGTGCGCGTCGGTAGTCGAGTCGTGGTGGGAAAACACCGAAAACAACCCTTGCGACTAAAAGACTACATTGCCAGTTATACCCTCGATAATAAAGCTTCCGTGGCGATTCTTTTGGCATTAGCAGCCAGAGTAATTAACCCCGCAGTGGATATATATCTGGTTGCCTCAGCTAAGGAGGAGGTAGGAGCCTTAGGGGCCTTATTTTTTACCGCAAATAACCGCTTAGATGCTTTAATTGCCCTAGAAATCTGTCCCCTCGCTCCTGAATATCCGATTAAGGATGGCAGCAATCCTGTGTTATTGTCTCAGGATGGTTACGGTATCTATGATGAGCAATTAAATCAAGAATTACGAATTGCGGCCGAAAAGGCGGGAATACCCCTACAATTAGCTATTATTAGTGGTTTTGGTAGCGATGCCTCCATCGCCATGAAATTCGGTCATATAGCTAAGGCCGCTTGCTTAGGTTTTCCCACCCAAAACACCCACGGTTATGAAATCGCCCATTTAGGAGCCATAGCTAACTGCATTAGCATATTAGAAGTTTATTGTCAAGTAATTTAGCCATTTTTAGCAAAAAACCAGAGCATCAATAGAACAATAGCGATCGCCAGTCCGCTAAAAACAGTATTTTTATGCTGCTCTAACTGCATGGGTGCGGGGGATTCTTCTTTTTTCTGTTTATTTGTTCCCTTTTTAAATTGCGCTGTACTATCGGGAAGTTTATCTAAATCGGGAATCTTCGTCATCCACTCATCTGGGCGTTTGAGACGGGGAGCTTCGATAATATAAAGCAGACGCTTGGCCTGTTCGCGAATTTGATAGATAGGATGGGTAATAAGTTGCTTACAGATTTCACTGGCTTTCTCCCCCTCCCCTAACCCCTGATGGGCAGAAATTAACCAAATTTGAATCTCGCCTCCTTCTCGGGATCCTAAGGAAATTAAGGCTAAAGCCGCATTTAATTGCTGGACACTAAGACGATATTGTCCACGCTCAAAGGCACTGATGCCAGCTTGATAAAGGTCTTGAAAAGAAGGATTTTCGGCCACGGAGTCAAGATCGAGATCAATAAAATTTTACATAAGTATAGCAAAAGCTAAGAAGCAAAAGGAAACTCTCGGCCATCAGCCTTGAATCAGTGATCAGCTTTTCAGTTATCGGTAAACTGATGACTGAAAAGCTCCCCACCTCCGCCATTGAGAATGAGAATCTCAGCAAAAATCCGGTACACTTTCTGCTAAACCTGTTCAAAGCTGCACAATATGAAAGAGAGGAACTATCTCTTACTAAATATACTAGCGATCTCTACCATAATAATTAGTCTAGTTTTAGGGATTTTATTTGACAAAAAAGCGGCCTTGTTGGGAATTTTGGCAGTTCCCGCCATGGTTGCTTCTTTTATCCATCCCCGTCTGGGATTATTAGCCCTAATCATCTATCTTCCCCTGAGTAGTACCGTCACTTTTGCTGTGGCGAGAGTTTTTCAGATAAAAGGCAACTTCATTGGCGAAGAGCCATCCTATGCTCTCTACAAAATCGCCAAGGATGCCTTTTATTTCCCGGCTTTAGCGGCAATTTTAATTAAAACCAAAACTTTTAAGCAATTACGACCCCAAATCAAGCCTTTTCTCATCACAGCTTTGATTTTACTTGCCATCAGCTTGATAACTTTTCTTTTTGTCAATCTGCCCCAAGGAGCAATTGCTGTGGGAATTGTGGGATTAAAAACCCTCCTCGGTTATATTCCCCTAGTTCTCTGTGGCTACTATTTAATCAAGGAAAAACGGGATTTATTCGTGGTTAATCGGCTTTTAATCGTGATGATCCTAGTCTGTTGCGTTTTAGTTCTAATTCAATACTTCTTACTCGTCCAAGGCATCTGTCCCGATAGTGAATTCCTCAATCAACTAGAAGTTACTGCCCCGAAATCCGACAGCCAATTTTATCCAGATATTAGCGAAAAAGCCAGCTTGAAAGCTCAGTGTTTTGTCGGCGGTTCGGTGTTGTATAATCCCGAGCGAGGCTTAATTCGTCTCCCCGGCACATTTTCCGATCCTTGGCAATGGAGTTGGTTTTTAGTATCTAGTAGCGTCATTAGTTACGCGGCCAGTTTTAGTGATCCACAAAAAAGATGGCGCGTCGCTGGTTGGGTGGCAATGGTTTTAGTCTTCCTTGCGACTCTGGTTTCTGGACAAAGATTACCTTTATTGCTAGTACCTTTGTTTTACTTGGTTCTTTTTATTGCTACCAGCAAAAATAAGCAAAAGTTACCATTAAGATTGGGAATCTTGGGGTTGCTTTCCCTGCTCGCGGTGACGTTAATTCCCTTTATTCGGGAAAGAGGGCTAAATTTTATCGGTCGCTGGTTATATTCGTCTCCCATTGACTTTGTAGTCGATCAAATGCAGTGGGTCTTCAAATATGCACAGCTTTTTGGTCTTGGTTTGGGCACAGCCAGCAGTGGCGCTCGTCATATAGTGGGAGAAGAGGGAATAAGACTAATTGAAACCTACTACGCTAAACTGATCTACGAAATCGGTATCGTCGGTTTTATCGCTTTTATGGCACTGGTGACAATTCTCTGTATTCTCACCTTTAAAGCCTATTTAAAAGTAAAAAATGCTGCTTTAAAGCATTGGGGTCTCTGTATCTGGATTTTTATACTTTTTATTAGCTATAATCCCTACTATTATCCTCTCTCCGTCGAGCCTGTTTCTGTTTACTATTGGTTATTCGCTGGAATATTGCTAAAACTGCCAGAAATCAGCGATAAATTGGAAGATGAGGCGAGATTTCTCGAAGAAAAATGAAGTGGAGAATCAAGGAGATTTTTATCGATAATTATATTACAGCGTTTCTCAGATAGATGAGGTTCGTTCTTGCATCTAAAATACTTGATTATAGCGGTGTGCAGTCGTATGAAGTACAGTGTCACGAGCTATAAACCATGCTAGGCAAGGCTTGGTCTGTATCTCACTCAAGCGCTTACCGCTATAGCAAGGGTTAGTCTGTGCTTCACCTTGACGAGAAAGGCTGTATCTCTCTACTGATAGGAGTTAACCGCAATGACAGCAGAAACCGTTACCTATTCCCTCGAATCTGTCCTTAAGGAAATTAAAGATAGTATTAAAAGTGTTGATCGAAAGCTAGATACCTTCCAGAAAGATGTGGATCAAAAGCTGGATAATCTCGAAAAAGGTTTCGAGCAAAAGCTGGATAATCTCGAAAAAGGTTTCGAGCAAAAGCTGGATAATCTCGAAAAAGGTTTCGAGCAAAAGCTGGATAATCTCGAAAAAGGTTTCGAGCAAAAGCTAGAAACCTTACAGAAAAATGTCGAGCAAAAGCTAGAAACCTTACAGAAAGATGTCACCGATGTGAAGATAGGACTAGCAACTTTAACAGAGAAAGTCGATAGTATGGATAATCGACTGATCAAGGTGGAAGGAACCCAAAGCAACCAAATTTGGACATTAATAACTCTTTTGAGTGGTTCCTTGATTGCTGTGGAATTCCGGGCTTTTTTTATGGGCAACAATCCCTAGGCGATCGCTGGAGAGTAACGAGACTTTCTCACTTTCCCCACAGGCGACCTTTTTCCGTTAGATTATAAATGGATACAAAACTTAACATTTTATCCAGAATCTACCGAGAGGGCAGACCGTGCGGCCAGATACCCTAGAAAATAACCAGCATTCAGCCGATAATTCGCTAGTTCCCGAAATTATCGCATTTAATCCTGAAATTGAGCCAGAGAAAACCGAATACTCGCCAAAACCGACCAAAACCAACTCTTGGCTATCGGGAGGAAAGGGTTTATTTATCGGTGTGGGATTAGGGGTTTTATTGACCCTAGGGGCGACTCGTTTCGCTAATCGACCCCAAACAGCCCAAAACCCCAATACTCAGCCCGTAGCGGCAAAAAATGAGGCACCAGCACAAACAGTAACCACCACTAGGGTAGAATCCACTGCCGTGGCCCGCACCCTGAAAGCGACTGGAAGCGTGGCAGCCGATGAATTAATCCCGATTCTTTCCCAAGCGACAGGACTACAAATCAAAGAAATCTTTGTCGATGAAGGGGATAGGGTCAGCCAAGGTCAAATTCTCGCTCGTCTCGATGATACCGTCCTACAAGCGCAATTAACCCAAGCACAGGCTAATGTCGCCCAATCGCGAGCGCGTTTGGCAGAATTGCAAGCGGGGAGCCGTAAAGAGGAGATCGCTGGAGCTAAACAAACTATTCAACGCATAAAAGCCGAAATTAGTCAAGCTCGATCGGATTGGGATTTGGCTAAAAAACGGGTCCAGAGAAACCAAAGTTTAGAAGCGGAAGGAGCGATCGCCCGGGATCGTCTCGATGAAGTCCTCAACGAAGAAAGAAACAAAGCGGCGATCGTACAACAGACCCAATCCCGTTTAGGAGAAGCAGAGCAGCAGCTGGCACAATTGCAAGCTGGCAATCGTCCCGAGGTGATCGCCCAAGCTACAGCCCAATTAGCGGAAGCTCAAAGCCGTTTAGCCATTGTTAAAGCCCAATTAAACGAGACGCGCCTGATTTCCCCGGTCAGTGGCAAAATTGCCGAAAGAAATGGCCGCATCGGGGATACCACCAACGGTCAAAATGCTCTCTTTAAAATCATCGAAAATGGCCGTTTAGAGCTAAGATTGCGGGTTCCTGAGAATCAATTGCCATTAATCCGCGTCGGAGCGCCCGTTACTATCACTTCCGATGCTAATACCAGTTTAAAATTATCGGGACAGGTGCGCGAAATTAATCCCATCGTCGATGAGGCATCCCGTCAGGCAACGGTTAAAGTCGATTTAACCGACAATACAGGATTAAAACCGGGGATGTTTTTACGCGGTGCGATCGTAACGAATACTAGCAATAGTTTAACCGTCCCCATGACCGCGGTTTTACCCCAAAAAGATAATCAAGCTCTAGTTTATTTAGTCGGACCTGATAACACCGTTACCGCCAAAACTGTGCAATTAGGTCAAATTATGCCGAATAATCGCGTGGAAATTCTCACCGGTTTACAAGCAGGCGATCGCATTGTGGTCAAAGGGGCAGCCTATCTCGGTGATGGCGACAAAATTACAGCAATCAGCGATCAGTAATCAGTAATCAGTGACCAGTAAACAGTAAACAGTAATCAGTAATCAGTGATCGGTAGCGGGGCAAACGGATGGAGAGTAACGTTTATGATAAAGCTTATAAATTTGCCATTAGGATTGTTAAAGGCTATAAATATTTGTGTGAGAATAAACAAGAATATGTTTTGTCAAAACAGCTATTAAGGAGTGGCACTTCAATCGGGGCTAACATTGCCGAGGCTAATGGAGCTATTTCTCAAGCTGATTTTCGAGCTAAAATGTCAATAGCTTATAAGGAATGTCTAGAAACAAAGTATTGGCTGTCTCTATTGAAAGACACGAATTACATAGAGGAAAGAGCCTTTCAAAGTATCAATGATGATGCGGAGGAAATTGGTAAAATGCTTTGGGCTATTCTAAAAACCTGCCAAGAAAATACCAAAAACCAAAAACCAAAAACTGATAACTGATAACTGATAACTGATAACTGATAACTGATAACTGATAACTGATAACTGAAATTATGGCTTTTAATATTTCTAATTGGTCTATCAAAAATCCCATTCCGACGATCCTGATCTCCCTGGTTATGGCCTTAATGGGATACATTGCCTTTCTGGGATTAGGGATCGATCGCTCTCCTAATATTGACATTCCGGCCGTGATTATCACCGTTAATCAACCCGGTGCAGGTCCAGAGGAATTGGAAACCCAAGTCACCAAAAAAGTCGAGGATGCGGTGGCTGCTTTGGGTAACATCGATCAAATTACTTCTACCATCAACGAAGGCAGCAGCACCACCACCGTTAACTTTATCCTTGGCACTAACAGCGATCGCGCTACCAATGATGTGCGTAATGCCATAGCGCAAATTCGGCAGGATTTACCCCAAGATACTAATGATCCCATTGTCCAACGTTTAGAATTTGCTGGGGGTGCGGTGATGAACTATACCATCTCCTCCCCGAAAAGATCGATCGCCGAATTAAGTGATCTAGTTGATCGTCAAATTGGCCGCGCTTTAACGGGAGTGCCGGGGGTAGCACGAGTCGATCGCGTTGGGGGAGTCGATCGAGAAGTGCGTGTAGATTTAGATCCCGGCCGTCTGATCGCCTACGGTATCACGGCCACGGCGGTTAATGACCAAATTCGTAGTTTTAATATTAATTTACCCGGAGGGCGCTCGGAAATCGCCGGCAGTGAACAAACTGTCCGCACCCTCGGCAGCGCTGAAACGATCGAAGATTTAAGAAATTATCAAATCTCTTTACCTAACGGTGATACCGTCCCCTTAAGCAATTTAGGGACAGTTAGCGATAGTTCCAGTGATCCTCGACAAATGGCCCTCTTAGATGGGCAGCCAGTGGTGGGTTTTTCGATTCTACGGGGGACTGGCAGCACCTTGGTGACGGTAGAAACAGCAGTGCGCCAAGAAATCGAGAATTTAAAGAAAAAACTGCCCGAAGATATTAAATTTCAATTAATTTTTACCCGTGCCGACTCAATTCGTGCTAGTTACGAAAGCCTTCTTAGCGATCTCCTGATTGGTTGTATGATGACGGTGATCACGGTGGGTCTATTTTTAGGCAATTGGCGCGCCACGATTATCACGGGTTTGGCCCTGCCTTTGTCCATTTTCCCGACTTTTTGGGTGATGCAGTCCCTAAATTATACCCTTAACGGCATGACCCTACTGGCGTTAGCTTTAGCTTTGGGTAATCTGGTGGATGATGCGGTGTGTATGGTGGAGGACATCGATCAACATTTAGCTATGGGTAAAAAACCCCTGCAAGCGGCCTTTGATGCCTCAAAAGAGATTGGATTAGCCGTTTTAGCCAGTGCGGCGGCAATTATGGCGGTATTCCTGCCAGTAGCTTTTATGGGCGGTGTGCCGGGGCAATTCTTTCAACCTTTCGGCGTTACTGTGGCGGTTTCTACCCTATTTTCCAGTTTGATCGCCGTCACCGTCACCCCGATGTTAAGTGCCTATATTTTACAGCCGAAAAAGCTGAAAACCGGTGATAGTAATCCCTCCTCGCGCCCCCGTTTTCGTCCCTACAAAAGTTTGTTAACTTGGGCTTTACGTCATCGAATCCTGACTTTATTGGCGGCTTTGGCCTTTTTTATCGGTAGTTTACAGTTAGTTCCCTTGATTCCAAAAGGGTTATTTAGTTCTGGGGATACTGGATTAAGTACCATCAGCCTAGAATTGCCTCCCGGTGCGACTTTGAATGATACTGTTGCCGTGGCTAATCAGGTGAATAGTTTACTACAAAAAAATCCCGCCGTCGCTAATGTTTTGGCTATTCCGGGAGATTCGGGACGGGTAAACACGGGGTTAATATATGTTAATTTAGTTCCTAAGGAACAGCGATCGCTAACTCAACGGCAATTTGAGGAACAAACCCGTCGGGATTTCCAGAAGATACCGGGAGCAAGAGTTAGTTTTCGGGCGCAGGGTGGAGCAGGAAGCACTAAAGATGTAGCTATTGTCTTAAAAAGTGAAAATGGCGATATTTTAACCCAAACTGCCCAAAAATTAGAGCGAGAAATGCGGGCTTTACCCGGTTTTGTCGAGGTAAGTTCCGGGGTAAGTTTAGTTAAACCGGAACTGATTATTCAACCGGATCCTGTCCGGGCTGCTGATCAGGGAGTCTCGGTCAGAGTGATCGCCCGTACTGCATCTTTAGCTTTAATCGGCGATAATGAGTTTAATTTAGCTAAATTTAACCTTGCTGACCGACAAATTCCCATCCGGGTGAAAATTGCCAACGATGGACGCAGTGAGATAGAAACTCTGCAAAATTTGCGCGTTCCTAGCAGTAATGGTACGTTAGTACCGCTTAACTCGGTGGCGACAATTAGCTTAGGTAGTGGACCTGCGGAAATTCAACGCTTTAACCGTCAACGTCAGGTTAATATTGGAGCTAATTTAGAGGGAGTTTCTTTGGGAAGTGCGGTGACACAAATTCGCGCTTTACCAATCATAAAAAACCTACCCCCAGAGGTGACAGAAGAACCCTTTGGTGATGCTCGCATTATGCGCGATATCTTTGCTCGTTTTTTGGGGGCGTTAAGTTTAGCAATTATTTCGATCTATGGAATTCTGGTATTGTTGTATAACAATTTCCTCTATCCCCTAGCGATTTTAACTTCCCTTCCTTTATCGATTGGTGGTACTTTAATCGCTCTTTTAATTACCCAAAAAGAGTTAGGTTTATACGCTTTAATTGGCATAGTTTTACTGATGGGATTAGTCACTAAAAATGCCATTCTGTTAGTAGATTTTGCCTTGAGTGGCCTTCGGGAAGGTAAACCGCAATTTAAGGCGATGATTGATTCGGGAGTCTCTCGTTTACGACCAATTATTATGACCTCCGTTTCCACAATTGCCGGGATGTTACCGATTGCTTTAGCTTTAGGTGCAGATGGTGAAATTCGCGCACCGATGGCGATTGCCGTTATTGGTGGTTTTACCACTTCCACCCTATTAACTTTGGTGGTTGTGCCGGTAATCTTTACTTATATCGATAGTTTTTACTATTGGTTCCGGGGATTATTTGTTAAACAAAAACCCAAGTCGATTTAGTACAGAAAACGGGTTTCTCGGAGAAACCCGTTTTCTACTCGGAGAAACCCGTTTTCTACTCATGCAAAAGGCAAACAGGGGAATAAATAATCAGTCTTTAATAACCAGATTTAGTATAAAATATCTCTCTGAAAGCTTGAGAAAAAACCCAGAGAAACTTACCCATGAATCCCTTAACAGTCACAGATAAAACTCTATCTCTTCCCCCTATGGGCTGCGGTACTTGGGCCTGGGGAAATCGTCTTCTCTGGGGTTACGATGAGAGTATGGATAGCCAGTTACAAGCGGTTTTTAATCTCTGCGTCGAGCGGGGTGTCACCCTATTTGATACGGGAGACTCCTACGGGACAGGCAAACTCAACGGACAGAGTGAGAAGCTATTAGGACGCTTTACAGGGGAATATAGCGGTTATAACGCTGATCATATCCGTATTGCCACCAAACTCGCCCCTTATCCTTGGCGTTTAACCCGTCATGCCATGGTGAAAGCTTGTCAAGCTTCGGCAACCAGATTGGGTCGCCCGGTGGATTTAGTGCAAATGCACTGGTCAACAGGCAATTATGCGCCATGGCAGGAGGGAGGATTATTAGACGGATTGGGGGATTGTCTGGAAAAGGGGTTAGTTAAAGGAGTCGGTTTATCCAATTTTGGACCGAAAAGATTGAAGTCTGCCTATCAAAAGTTTGCCAGTCGCGGCATTCCTATTACCAGTTTACAGGTACAGTATTCTCTCCTTTCTACCTATCCCCTCACTGACTTAGGATTAAAGGAACTATGTGATCAATTGGGTATTAAAATTATTGCCTATAGTCCCTTAGCTTTGGGGTTATTAACGGGGAAATATCGAGATAATAAAAACTTACCCCCAGGATTACGTCGCTTCCTTTTTAGTCAATTAATTCCCGCTATTTCTCCTCTGATTAGTTGCCTAGAAGTTATCGCCCAAGCTAAAAATAAAACTATTAGCCAAGTTTCCTTAAATTGGTGTATCTGTAAGGGAACAATTCCTATCCCCGGAGCTAAAAATATTCGGCAAGCTGAGGATAATTTAGGTGCTTTAGGATGGAGTTTAGACACAGGAGAAATAGCAGAATTAGATAAAATTGCCGCCAGTTTAGATAAAAAAATGGTACAAAATATCTTTCAAACTAAGTAGGGTTTGCTGAAAAAGTTTGCTTGTGGGGTGGGGAACGAACCACAAAGACACAAAGGACGCAAAGATTGATCGCTGATAAGTTAAACTGATCAGACAAAGAATAAGAGAGCCAATTTCCCCTCGATTACTCGAAGAACCAGCAATTTTTGAGGTCAAAAAAGCCTAAAGATATTGTCCAACAAGGTTTCTAGATTTATTCAGCAAACCCTACTTATCTTGAGAGACCAATTTTAAGCTAGGACGGGGTTGGATTGTTCCCCCATAAGCGACGGCAGTATGAGAAGATAGAACAAGATGAGCAGATATGCCCAAAGAAATTCGATAGATTTCCTCGGCTTTATCCATTAATTGCTGTTTAACTGGCTCTTTCGGCAAATTTTGCCGCCAAGCTAGGGGAATCCCCTCGATACCGTTGTACAATCCCGCCCAAATTCCCGCTAAAGTGCTGGTTAATTGCCGTTGATAGGGACTAGAATTAGCGCGACGCACGCTAACGGCGAAATCCTCGGTCGTTTGCAGAAAGGTATAGAGAGAAGCTGCGATCGCAATTCCTAAAGGTGAGATATCTTTCGCCCAAGCCGATAAAATGAACTCTAAGGGATGATTTTGCCCTAAAGCTGACTGAATCTGCTCTAATAGCTTATTCTTGGGCTTAATAGTTAGTAATTGCCCCATTAACTGATTTAAAGGCTTTTTTCCCTGTAATAACAGACCTACCGCCTCTCCCCAAATTATCGCTTCTTGTTGGGTTAACTCGGAAATTAAGCCCTTTTTCAGCCAAAAATTTAATCTAGCTTGCCAACGTTCCCCATGGTCAGGCCAGGTTAAAATCTCCGGCAGTAGCACAAATAATAACGCCGATTCCGACTGCTGCTTGGCTGCGATCGCAATCTGCAAGTCTTCCTGAGATTGCAGAGCTTGCAAAAGCAGGGTCGTTCTTGGCGTAGCCTCATAGTTAAAGGCTGGTATTAGGGGTTGATTATGCAAGGATTCCCCAATATATGCCCCGATTAACCCTCCCTGAAGGCGATCGAGGGGTGAAAAGACCTTTTGCATAAATTAGCTCAATTTGCCCGGTAGGTGACTTCCCCGACTTTGCCCGGTTGCCCTAGTTGTTTAGCATTGGCGTTATTAACAGCAACGTAAACCCCGCCGGCATTACCCGCTCTCACGGTTAATTCTCGGTTTGCTTGCCAAGTGCGATGGGTTCCCTGGGGCAGCACACCCTCAAATTCTGTCTTCCCATCCACCACCACCCGCAGCCAGCAGTCATCCTCCAGTTTTACCCCCACCACCAGCTGCTGATTATTGCTGGTTTTGTTGGCTACCGGTTGAAGGGGATTGCTTTTCCGTTGGACAATTTGCTGTTGTGGCAAGGAAGGCGGCGGTAAGCGATTCGATTGCAGTACCGATTTTTGCAGGACGTGGGATAGGGTTTGTACGGAACCAATAACTAAGATTAAATAGAGAAAATAAAGATGAATCGGGCGAATTTGAAGACTTGGCAGCGATAAAGACGGTTTTGTTCCCCTAAAAAAGTTATTGACCTTGGTGGGAAAACGCCGGCTAATCGTCTCACCATCCAGGGACAGACTATCGGCAAATTGTTTGATTAACCAACGAATATAAATCGGTTCGGGCAATGCCTCCAAATCCCCCGCTTCCAGCGCTTCTAAGCGATGGCGCGGGATTAGGGTTTTCTGGGCAATGTCCTCGAGAGAAAGGGACTGTTCTAGGCGATTTTTTTGCAAATAAACGCCGATTTCCAGTAATTTGGTTCGCTGTTTATGCTGGGGATCGAGTTGTGATTGGAGAAGGCGAAACATATCGCTATTAGGGGCTGACTTTCAGCTTAGTTAATCTGGCTTGTTAAATATTTCAGTTCATCAAGGGTTAAAAAACGGTAATGACCCAAGGGTAAGGGGGAATTATTACCAGAGTTTAGTTGAATACGACCGATGGCACTGCGATGAAGTTTCAGGACGCGATAGCCTAACTCTTCGGCTACAGAGCGAATCTGCCGATTTCTTCCCTCCACTAAAATAACTTCTAGTAGGGTTTTTTGGTCGGTTTGCTTGAGTATCTCAACCTGTGCGGGTAAGGTTTTTTTTCCCTCTAAGAGGATACCTTCTCGCCAACGCTGGAGAGCAAGTCTATCAATCGCACCATCTAGCCAAACCCGATAGGTTTTGGGCAAATGATAACGGGGATGGGTGAGGGTGAGGGTGAGTTGACCGTCGTTGGTGAGGAGTAAAGCCCCAGTGGTGTTGATGTCCAACCTGCCTACGGGATGTAACCCCGTCTCGCTGGCGAGGGAGTCGGGCAAAAGGTCGATTACCGTCGGCCGGTTTTGTGGATCCTTACAGGTAGAAACCACACCAATGGGTTTGTTGATCAGTATATACAATCTTTTGGGACGATTGGCCGGTTCAATTTTTTTTCCGTCTATCTCTAGGTGATCTTTTTCCGGGTCGGCTTTTTCTCCTAACTGCACGATTTTGCCATTCCGTCTCACCCGGCCGGCTACGATCATCTCCTCCGCCCTTCTTCGGGAGGCAATTCCCCACTGGGCAAGGATTTTCTGGACTCTCTCCGCCATTTTTTTTTAGTTTTTAACCCTTTCTATCTCCTATTATAGGCATCCTAAAAGGGTTTTTTCGCCCAAATAGTGAAGAAAAACCGAATATCTCCGGCTGCCTCTTTGATTTTTTTTCTTTGAAAACTTCTCAAAAAAAAGAGGAGTAATCCCTTGACTTGGGCGGCGGCTTCGGTTATACTTTTCTTATAATGGGAATCTGTGCGTTTTTGAGTGAACTCTACCACTCCATTATATATAAAGTCTTATAAAAATATTATTGCAAAAAGCCGTGAAAAAAGCAAGCAAAATTTTGCCGACAATTGTTAAAAAAGTCGGGCTAATTTTTTTTACGGGGGGATATGACTTTAAACGGGTTATTTCTCGGTTATCCAAACGGTAAACTTTGATTGATGATAAATTGGGGACGTAAGCGACGGAGTTTGCGTCTCTTTGTTATAATTCAAAGGCTAGGCTATAATAACTCTTCATAAACACCGATAATTTTAGTCAAAGATGTAAAAAAAATGAATATTCAACTCGTGGAATCTCTAGTTAATGCAATTAAATCCTTGTCCCTAGAAGAACAAGAATTGTTAGAAAAAAAACTCAAAGATCACCCCTCTTGGGAAATTGCATTAGAACGAATTGACGCAACTCGAAAAGCCATTTATGAACGTCGTCAGGGAAAACCATTTAAAACCGATGTTACTGAAATTATTCATCAAATGAGAGAAGAAAGAGATCGGCAATTGATGGAAGAAATTGTGAGTGAATAGAGAAAATAATGACTAATACATTTATCTGTGTTGATTCTAGTTTTATAGTTCGTTTAACAACCGTTGAACCTTCTGTAACAATGTACAGTCAACTCTGGCAAAAATGGATGACCGAGGAAAATTTAGTGATTGCACCAACTTTATTATGTTACGAAGTCACTAACGTATTTTATCGTCTGAAAAAAGCTGGTCAAATTTTGGAGACGGAAGCGCAAACCCTCCTTACAGAAGTCTTAGATTTACCTATTCAGTTTCATGGAGATCATTACCTCCATTACCAAGCAATAGAAATTTCGCAAACCTTGAATCTTCCTGCTACTTATGATGCCCATTATCTAGTATTAGCTCAACGATTTCAAGCAAATTTATACACTAGCGATAAACGCTTATTTAACAGCGTTAAATCTTCTCTAAGTTGGGTTCATTTGGTTGAAGTGTAGATTTTTATTTCTCTCTCAATAGCTTTAGTTTTATTTAACCTGACTAGGCAGTATGCTTAGAAAAGCACAAAAGTCGAGCTAGTTTTGCTTACGGGGGGATATGACTTTAAACGGGTTATTTCTCGGTTATCCAAGCGGTTGAGAGAAGAAAGAGATCGGCAATTGATGGAAGAAATTGTGATAGAGAAAATCATGACTAATACATTTATCTGTGTTGATTTTAGTTTTATAAATTCTTGTAGGGTGCGTGTTTGCGGCGATAATCTCTGACAAAAAAACAAATTAATAATCTGCCGTAACGCAACAACTTAATTATTCAATTGGTGCGTTACACTTTCGTGCTTCGCACCCTACGATTTATGCTTCTGTTTGTGGCTAAATTGACAAAAGTTGCTCAAAATATAACCTTAGCAACATAAATCGGCCTATCCCTAGTTAAGCTAAGTTGAGGATAAGCCGAAACCCTAATTTTACCGCAGCTGGTTAGCTCTATTCTTCGTGGAAGTCATGACCAAATCTTCTTAGTCCGAACTAAAGTCAGCTAATGCGACTAACCCCCCATTTCAAAATCAAAATTAAATTCAGGTTCGGGAGGAGATTCAATTTCTAAATCTTTAGCGTCCGGTAGGGGAGCATCATTGACAATAGAATCTTGTTCAGGCTCAACCTCACTCGGCGAATCACTTTCTGGTTGACAAGAGGAAATACTAATATAGTAATTGTTCTGGTCGCCTTCAATAATATCACCTTCTTGAGCGATATTATCAGCTTCAATCTTGATGTCATCGATATTAATATTGTCTCCATCTTTGGTAACATTATCGGCATCAATGTTAACAATATCACCCTCATCAGTGATATTATCAGCTTCCATCTGATTAATATCGCCTTTGGCAGCATAATTATCAGGACTGTATTGAGCCTTATCAACGACAAAATCTTCGACTAGATCGAAAGCGAAACCGAATTTATTTTTGTTTGACATAGTTGATACTCTCCTAGAGAATTAATGAAATCAAGAAATGATTAAAGGGGTCTGTATTTGTCCAAGCCAAGTGCATAATCCACTAAATTTTTATCTTGAGGAGTTGCATCAGGAGCCAGAGCCTTTTTTAGCAAAGTTTTAATGTTTGCCAATAATTCATCTTCAAAATCAATCCAAAAAAGTCTCCGATTTTCATCAATAAAAGATGACTGAAGTAACCCTGTAAAACGTCCTGATAACTGCATTGAACGAGAGGTAATACCGGGGTTATCTTGTCCTAAAACTAGGTCGTAATTTTCTCGCCGTTCGGGTTGTGAAAAGATGTTTTCTTGACGATCTTGATAATTTCGGACAACCATAGGAGAAGGGGGGATATGGGGAAGGCGATCCCGCATAAGTTCGGTTAGGGTTGGAATCCCCGGTGAAAGACTTAGCAAGGTTTGGTAAACGTGCTTGTTTTGCTCCCATCTTTTGTTATCTTTAGGAATAGTGGGAGCAACTTCTACTAAACCAATACCATATTCGCGTAAATAGTCACCTGAGTCACCAATTTTACCAACAGGAAGGCGGTGGGTTTCATCAAGAATAACTAGGGTTTTAAGACGATCCTTGCCATTTTTTGTTTTGGTATTTGATCCTAATTCTAACACATAATTGAGAAAATTGTCAAGGAAAATAGGCCCAATGATTTTAGAAGAAGATTGGGATAGAGGTTGGCTTAAAATGACCAATGTTTTGTGATAAAGAATATCATCAAAGCTGAGTTTTTTGAGGTTGGGATGAGGTTCTGTATAGGTAAGTAAGTCTTCTTGATCTAACAGATCCTGAAAAATTTTAACTCCTCGCCGAGTCATGACTAATTCCTTATGATCCATGTAGAAAAAATTAGCAAGGCGCAGTTGTTGTTCTATTTTTTCTAGGAGGTTAGTTCTCTCCTGTAATTCTTCCTTTTTTTCGGGGGTTAGGTTTTGACTATTAAGATAAAGATTGATTTTATTTTTACCATTTTCTAAGGCTTCTTCAACTTGTTTAGGGGTAGATAATAAATTGACTAAACTTCTGAGAGTGAGAGCGTCAGGAGGATAAAAGTTTTGCAATAAAACTAACAAGTATTCAGCAATCGCAGCAGCATTATAAATAACTGCCAGTAAGTCACCGGCCATGCCTTCATACTGTGAGATGATCACTTGACATAGCATTTCAAAAAATTCTCGTCTCTCTGAAGAATTTAAGAGGTTTTCAAGAGGATTAAAATAGTATTCGCCACGAGGCCAACGACAAACGGAAATCTTAGGATCTTTTTCTTGAAGGTAAGCCGCTAAATCAGTAAAAGCGGCCCCTTCTTTTGTTCCTCTAACTCCTCCTTTGGCTTCTGAGATAATTACCGTTCCATACCATCTTAATGCGCCTGAAATTAGCCTAAATAAAACGGTTGTTTTACCCGAACCAATTGCCCCCCCTATAAACAAATGGCTATCAAACAGTGCAGTAGGAAGCCAGAAGGGAGTTCTTTCTTTACTATTAGGATAAGCGGCAGCTTGTCCTAGATAAATTTTATTTTCACTGGCTTTAATCGGGAAATCATCGGGGTTAGCGAGTACAGATTGAAGGTCAACAGAGATTTTTTTAGGTTTGCCTTGCTTGTGCTTTTTATGGGTAGAAGGTGGGGGTGAGTTGGGATTAGAAAAAGGATAAGACATATTGGGTTTCTCCAGAAATTCACAATTTTTTTGAGTTATCCCCTCTTATTGAAAGAAGGGATATTTATTTAGCTTAACTAAATCTTAGGTAAGGGAAATTCATCTTCCCCATCTTCATAATCTGGGTTGCTGAGAGCTTGGTTGAACCAATCAACATCATCATCTAATGAGTTAAAGTCAAGAGATTTATTGAACAAATAATCATCAGGTGAATCAATGTGACCAGTTATCTGATCTAATTTTAGTTCTAATTGCTGAATTTCTCGGCGAATTTCCTCCCGTTTTTGTGGCTCTGGTTCCATTCTTAGATGATTATATTGATCGTCAATGCGTTTTATCAGAGCATCCACCTTTTTCTTTTTAATCTCATCAGTGTCTAGAGGTCTGATGCTGACAGGGGGACAAGAAAGATGAAATCCATAGATCATAAGCTTTTCATGGTTTTGGCTCGAAAAAGTTCGCCGCACCATCTCTCACTTATTAATAATAATTCCTAGTAAGCTCGCTCCTATCCCTAATTCTTTCGTTAG